>NZ_JAAKEA010000022.1:0-33803 GCF_011038935.1 Adlercreutzia sp. ZJ138
GTCGTATTGCCATTCTTGACAACAGGCTCTTGCTTTTGCTCGCTACCGTTGTAGGCAACGTTAGCCAAAGTATCTACCGTCATGTCTTGGGTAGCTACGCCCTTAGGCTCGATGGTTAGCGTGCCAGTATTGAAGGTGACCGCATAGTTGCCCTGATTAACATCGCCATCAGGAGTGATCGTATAAGAGCCTGCGTCCTCACCCGACTCGCGGGAAAGCGTGTATGCAACGGTGTCTGTGCCAAGCGTTCCGTCAACGTTGGCGGTAAGCTCAGGATCAGCGGTGCCATAGACCTTGGACTTAGCCTCAGCTGTGACAGTCACAGGCGCAGGTGTGATCTTGAACTCACATTCTTTAGTGAAGCCAACGGAGACTCCCTCAACCCCAGGCCACGTTGCTTCAACTTTATACGTTCCGACGTTCGTTGGTGCCGCTCCCGCAACAAAAGGAATCCACTTTCCGTTCTCGGCTTGCATAAAGTACTCAGTGCTCGCCTCTCCAATTCGATTATCGGTTATCTCGGGAGAAACAGTGAGCGGATGACTATCAGAACCGGCCTCAGTTCCATCGTATACCCAGCTCTTAATACTTACGCTCGCACTTGGAATAGGAATCCATGTGGCATACAGAACGTCGTTTTCACTAGTTAGAGTAAATTGATCACCCGCAGAATAACTAGTGCCTTTGCCATCTGCCTGGGTATTCCAACCTGCGAAGATAAAACCTTCGTATACAAATTTGTTAGCGTCAACATACACAGCTCCATCGACAAAACCCTCGCTGGGAGCCATCTCGCCGGAGCCTCCGTTGCGGTCGTAAACCAAGGAATCAGTGTTGGGAGTGTAGTAGAGGTTGAGCACAAGAGAACCATCACCGACAACGATACCGGAGGTAACGGTCATCATACCGTTCTTTTCAAAAGCCGACTGGTAGGTATAACCCGGGATATCAATCGGATTGGCAGTAACCGTCTCACCGGTAGGCTTAGTGAAGCTTTCGGTCTTGTAGGGAGTTGCCGCAGTTTGAGCAGTATTTACCTTGTAATGCTTGACAGTGTAAGGAACTTCCTTTGCGTTGAATTTCGCATAATAAGTTGCGTTGTTCCAACCAGACTCGGGTTTGTTTGGTGCGAACTTATATCCGGTTACATTGCCTTCAGTATCAGTTATCTCGGTAGTAGTACCCTCTGCAAGCTGCGTGCAGGACTGGTCTGAGAACCAACCTACATACTCATATCCCACATTTGCAGTTGCGATGGAACCTGCAACCTGATTTGGCTCTGATGTCGTAACTAGGGATTCCCCTTCAGGACTAACGGTACCTCCCCCTATAGCAACATAACCAAGAGCAACGGGCTTAGGTGTCGGCGTGTATTGGGCGGTATACGTAATATCGGACGTAACCCAACCGACCTCCGGAGTCCATCCTTTAAACTCATAGGTGTAAAGACCGTCCTCTACGCGAGTTGGGATAGCGCCGTTATATTCTGGCATACTCCCGAACTCAACCTTTTCATCTTTCTCGAGAACTGTAGTTCCATCGTAGTCTACCCATGTGACCGTAATCTCTTGGCGCTTAAGTTTGACCCACACTTCTTGATTCGAAGTGATCTGACCTCCAAACTCATAAGTCGTTGTGCAATTCTTATCTGTATAGTACCCCTCAATGGCATAGCCCTCAGGTATATTTTTCAGATACCAGTCGCCACCCTGTTCTGGCTTCATGATCTCAAGGTTCGCGAAATAACCTCGAGTTCCCAAAGATTCTCCCTGTTGATGACCAGCGATGTCTGGATTTGCAAGCTTATAATCTACATCATACGCTGCCATGCGCAAGTCGAGGTGATAACTGAATCTCATGTTATCAGGAAAACCTGCACTTCCTGAATTGTCAAATAAGGCCGTATAGCCACTCGCATTGTCTCCAAACTTAGACGTATCAATGCTGTCGATATAATCAATCATCCTATTGTTTTTATTCTTATCGACGGTACTGGTGTCAAGGGTGTTTTTTAGTGCCTCCTTGACCACGCTCCAGTCGTTTAAATTATTGAGATAGGGACTACTTCCCTTAAAGACACTTTTTGGCAACTCGACTGTACCAACTGGGTAAAAGCCCCAGTCGTCTTTTTCGTATAAACCTACAAGGTTCTCGATATCGCTGTTGCCCTGCCAGCCGTTATCCATTACGTATACAGGAACGATTTCTGTTTTTTCGACAACATCACCACCAACAATAATCTTGAAGTAGGTAGTAACGTTTTCCCGTTTTCCAAGTACATTAGTATAGCTGTAATCGTGTCGCAGAATAGTCTCTCCCTCATTTTGGCCCGTAACTTTAACTGAGGTCCGTCGATAATCTGAGAGTGTAACGATGTCTGCGTCATTTTCACCAACTATTGACCACTGGTTTTCTTTGAGAATATGCCCTCGCGCATCACTGTCGTCTATCCTTTTCGACTCGTCAACATCAATTCTGATCTCCTGTGCATCCTGATAGTCTTCCACACTTGCTAACGGCTGAGACAGACCAAACAGAGGGAGGAAACCTCCGAAAGCGTCGAATGCCATGTTAGATGCAAGAGCATCCTCAGGAACGTCAGACTCATCATTGTCAGTTGTTATCTCTTCTCCGCTGATTACATCATCAGACTCGTCAGCAGTTGATTCCTCGCTGCCATCCGTCCCTTCTCCCTTGATAACAGTATCTTCAGTAATGGCTTCCGGCTCTACGGGCACAGCGGACTCTTCGGCCTGGTCGGCTTCGGTTTCAACGGTTATTTCCAGCGTGTTGTTTACGTAGGCGGCTTCAATGGTGTACACGCCGTCCTCTTCGCGCACGGGCACCTTGTCGGTTTCGGAGTTCTTCGCCTTGACCTCGGTTAACTTGTAACCAGCGTTGGCATAGGCGCTAAACTTCAGTTCCTTTGCGGCTTCCACCGTTAGCTTTACTTCGTCGGTGCCGGTAAGCTCCTGGTCCTCAACCTTTACGTAGGCGTCATGAAGCTGGAAGGTAACCTGAGCCTCGTCGGGGCGCACGCTTCCGCCCTGCGCATTGGCAGGGTCACTTGCTGCTGAACCGCTCGCATCCGGCTGCGTTGCAGGTTGTTGCGCGGCGGGCTGCTGCGCGGGCGTTGTCGCAGGCGTTTGCGTGGTGGGCGCAGTTTCAGGCGCAGTAGGCTGGTTATTTGTAGGCGCAGACGTAGACCCGTCGGTTCCCTGGCCGGAACCTTCGGCAACCTGTTCGGTGCCGGTTGCAGCACCCTCATTCGCTTCGTCGTTCACTTCGGCGAACGCCAGCGCATTCGTGGAGCTGAACGCCAGCGACACGGAAAGCAACACCGCCAGGAACTTACCTTCGAATGTGTTCCTTGCATCTATCAATCGCTCAAACATGGCAACCACCTTAACTTGACGTTTCGGTCGTCAGTTTTTCGCCCCGCACGTCGTCTGATAGCTGTAGCCAGACTCCCTCTTCGCAATTCCCCCGCATTTTTCGGTGTACCCCCTGTTATTATCGGCCCACCGGAAAAATGCTTGTGCGGAGCAAACTTTAGGTTATTCGTATTTTTACTGTTCAGCAGTCTTTTTCGCGAACCAACCTGCGACAAAGCATACTGACACTTGGTATCAAGTATACTACAGGTAGTTGACAAATACGCCATTTAGGTTATGGAGATTTGCCCCCTCCCCCCATAATCTATACAAGTGGGCGGGGTGCCACTTATTCGTCCGGCGCCTTTCCAATTGTCGTAGCGGTTAATGCCTCATGGAGGGGTTGCCGGGTCCTTGTGTGCTAGAATCGCGGAACTGGCAAAGTCCGACGCGGGCGGCGCTTCTTCTCGAGAGGAGTGATCGCTTATGTTTGAGAAAACTCTTTCTATCGTGGCTGCAATTGCAACCATTGCGGGGTTTATCCTCGAAATATGGAGGGAATGGAAATCGCGAGCGGATGACGAAGGTGAAGAACATGGGCGGTAGTGACCGCTACCGCCCTTAACTAACAACCTGCGCCGCCCGTAACCCTGTTAATCGCAGACGGGCTTTGCCGGTGCTTGTATTGTAGCAGTTTTTTCAGCGTTGAAATCTGCGTTTCGGTAACATTTCATTGCTGCCGTCACCTTTACCTTTACCTTTTCAAGTGGTCAGAAATGAGCATTTGACGGCGGTTCAGGGTCTCGATCGAACCGAACGTGTCCAAGATCGCGCTCAGGGCCACACTAAATAACCCAGAGTTACTCATCTGGCTCTACAACTCCGTACGAATACGGACCCATGAACCGCTCGCCATCCAGATGGATAATGTGATCCGGATCGGATGCGCACCAAGCTTCGGTTTCCCACGCTAAATCGGCAAGATACTGGCGCATCACCATTCTATCGGGGAAACAAGACACGAACAC
This sequence comes from Adlercreutzia sp. ZJ138, assembly GCF_011038935.1. Lineage (NCBI taxonomy): Bacteria > Bacillati > Actinomycetota > Coriobacteriia > Eggerthellales > Eggerthellaceae > Adlercreutzia > Adlercreutzia sp. ZJ138. The sequence continues at coordinate 4,403 of NZ_JAAKEA010000022.1, forward strand.
AAGCCTGCTCTTCCGCGACGCAAATAGGTCAACGAGTTCGCACTTGCGCATCACGTCTATCGGGCCATGCGTCGAACAGGCTTCCATAAGGAAGAGCCACTCCTTGTCCGCCATCCATACGATTAGGTCAGGTACCTTCCCGTGCTCAGGAAGCTCTATGCCTACGGAAGCCATCAGAGCTTCTTGCTGCGTTCTGAACGAATGATCGGCATCATCAATATAAAGCACTTGTCCGCCCGGAGCATACCTTGGGCAGAATTCCTCCACCATGTCTTTGATAAGCACATTCTGACCGCCAGCCGAGAGCATCACACCCGTTCCGTCAGGGAGCTCAACGGGTACTTTGTTCATCATACGAATCTCAGCTTGCTGTTGCCTCCACGTCTCGACACCACCCAGGAATTCAGCAATGCGCAGTTCGTAATCGTCCGTACCTACAGCATGAAGCACAGGAATAAGGTTGGGGTTCAAGCGATAGTTCCACTTGGGCGAGTTGATCGGCCTATCGGGCCGATCGGCATTCTGCTCAACTATCGCACCCACGCAGAATTGATGCAGTGTGAAACGACGTATCGTCTCTCGTGTGTTGGGAGCGTAGTCCTGTCCCAGACGATCACGCATCCAGTCCATTAGCCTTCGCATGGTGTACATGTCGTTCGTCGCATCTGCCCAGCTGCTCTCAGCGTCCATGTGTGCCAAGGAAAGAAGGGTGCGTGCGCTTCTCTCGTTGAAGCGCTCCTTGTCCATTCCTAAATCCATGAGCACTTCTTGCGCCTGTACGAGAAATTTCTCTAATTTTGAACCAGCGTCTTGCATATCCTGTCAATCTCTTCCTGCCCCATGTCGGCACGCCATATTAAGCCAACTTCTTCCAGTTTTTCCAGACTCGGGCACGGCATAGCCTTGATGTCACCCGCGTTCACCTGCGTGGAACCGCTCACGCCCCGAAACCACGTGTCCAAGTAAGTGGTGTTGAGCCACATCGAAAGCCCTCGCGCAAGCTCTACCGAGCGCAGGGGCACGACGTTTCTCGGAATTCCGGCATGGATGAAGTTCACGTGATTTTCCAAAGCCACATCACCCGTCAGCACCAAGGGATATGCAACAACGCGACGTCGCTCCTCTTTAGCAGAAAACCGCTTAACTGCCACATATGCGCCCGGCTTTATTAGCTGTCTCAATGCCTTCAAGTCCTTCGTCTTCGCCTGATACCACTGGGGCTTACCAATACGCAACGGATGCTCAAGTTCGCCATTGTGGAAATTTCCGGCATAGATCATTGGGAAAATGTCGTCACCCTCGGGCCTTTCCTCGAATATACGCTCTCTGTTCCTGAAGTCCACCACCTTGCCAGTAGAAGGACATAGCCCAAGCGAGGCGATAGTTTCAGACAGCCCATTGGCATCTTCGGGCGCAATGCGTACCACAAGTTCCTTGGGATCTATCAATTCTTGCGGATGATAACTTGTTCGCACTATCTCGCCGTCTTTGTCTACAGACTGAGATACAACAATTCTCTCAATCTGCTTGCGTTTAGAAAAATGCACGAGCATTGTTTCCTGTAAGACTTTCGTGTCGGAGAACACCTCACTTCTCGACCCGTATACATGGATCGCATCAAGTGAGAAATTACCGAGTGCGTATTCCCTGAACGAACGGAAGTAATCGCCGTTCATCCATGAGCGCGGGACTATAGCCACAAGTTCGCCCCCCGCAGCCAGACGAGAAAGCCCCACCGCCATGAATGCCGAGTACAGATTCGCCGAGCGGCACGGCAGTATACTTTGCCGGATGTCGCTCGCGGCCATCTTCTTGTAGGGTGGGTTGAGAATAATACGGTCATAGAGCTTGTCCGGGGTACCTACCAGCGCGTCTTCCTGAAAAAGCTCGTGCGGCACGCCAATAGTCGCCAGTTCTGCATCGCATATGGTCGCAAGAACAGGATCAGCTTCCACTGCATCAAGCAATTCGATATGCCCGTCATAGCGGTCGTAGAGTGCAACCGAAAGCATTCCCGTACCTGCACCTAAGTCGAGGCATCGAACGAACAACTGATCAGCCGAAAGCTCCGAGAACATCGAAACAGCGAGCCTCGCGGTCTCTGGCGGGGTCAGATGCTGCGCAAACGCGTTACGTCTCTCATCGGAGGTCATACGAATGGCATCTATGCGTGTTAAAGCAGCTCGTTCCATCACACTTGCCATTCGTCCCTCCTTGCCCTCCATTGAAGATACGATGCCCTTGGTATTCTATCCCACGCCTTACCTTCCGATCAGCATACGAATGGGTTTGCATCGCCTTTTCATCAATCGCACCTTGGAAGCCGGAGCCATGAGCGGGGCTTTCATGGAGAACTTCGTCGTGTCGGAGATATACAAGAGTTATCTGAACACCGGCGTGGAACCACCGCTTTACTACTATCGCGAGCGCAATGCGAAGGAAATCGACATTGTTATTGAAACCGACGGCAAGCTTCACCCCATCGAGATCAAGAAGACAGCTACACCTACGCGCTCAATGACACGCAGCTTCGGCGTGCTGGACAAGGGTTCCATACCGCGGGGACGCGGCGCCATCGTGTGCGCAGTCGAGAAATTCTCCGCTCTCGATAGCGACACCCTCGTCATCCCTGCCGGGCTCATCTAAGAGTGTGATGGAGGGGGATGACAAACCGTCTCGCACGAGAATTGGCAGAAACTGCATGTGCTAAAATCGCGGAACCGGCAAAGTCCGACGCGGGCGGCGCTTCTTCTCGAGAGGAGTGATCGCTTATGTTTGAGAAAATTCTTTCTATCGTGGCTGCACTTGCAACCGTCGCGGGGTTTATCCTCGAAATATGGAGGGAATGGAAATCGCGAGCGGATGACGAAGGTGAAAAACAAGGACGGTAGTTGCAGCTACCGTCCTTAGAAACTAACCTGCGCCGCCCGTAGAACTGTTAATCGCAGACGGGCTTTGCCGGTGCTTGCATTGTAACAGTTTTTCCAGCGTTGAAATCTGCGTTTTGGTAACATTTCATTGCTGCCGTCACCTGCTGCCGCTGCCGCCACCCAAACACCAAGCACCACAAACGCACCGTCCAATCGTCGGAAGCCTTTTTCGTCGTCTACGAGTCGCCCGCTTTTCAAGCGTTTGAGCTAAGGATATGCATGGAAAAGGAGCCCTGTGCGCAAAGTGGGACATGCGCGGCTGTCCTAAAAGTCGATCAACTCAACACTGATCTGTCCCACGGCGGAAGACATGAGCTTGTCGGCCTTGAGCTCGATGAGCACATAGGCGCGCAGCGGCTTGCAATAGAACACCATATCGGCGTAGTCGTTGTCACCGCCCACGGGAATGCGCACGTTGCTGCCCACGAACATGAAGCCGCGCCCCAGCTCCAGCATGAACTTCTCGATCTGCGCGACAAGAGAGCGCTGCAGGTCGCGCTCGAGCGGTGCTGCATCGTCGGGCAGATCCAAAAACTCCAGCACATAGGGGTTGCGGACGGCGTCTTTGGGCTCCTGGTAGACCACGCCCTCATTGGCGAGCGCCAGGATGTCGGCGAGCCGCCGTGGTGATTTTTGCGATTGCGTCCGCAAGTTCCGTAAACGATGGATGTTCTCCGATGTGGGCGGCGTTCTCTTGAATATTCCAGACGCTGTCTGGAATATTCACCATCAACTCGTTGTCCTTGTTGCTATGCGCCATTTACCCTCCGACTTTCAGTTCACGTTAAACGACGGCGCCCCATTCTATCAAATCGTATTGACATACAAGAGTGTTAACACAACCTCAGCCCGCAGTGTGCTATGCGGTGCGCACTATAGTTAGAACGGGTGTGCGCAAAAAAGTGGAACATGCGCTGCTGTTCTAAAAGTCGATCAACTCAACACCGCGCTCTTTGATGAACTCGGATGGCGAGCAACGGTGAATGCCCACGTCGTGGAAAGCGGACGTATCACGCGTCACAATACAATCAATCTCATCCGCAAGGGCAGCAGCAGCTACGATACCATCCTCGTAATCGGGGCGCTCTAAGGGTACTGCGTTTCGGCACACCAAGTCATCCACCGTAAGCACTCGGGAAAGCTTTAGCATTTTTTCCACCGCCGCGTAGGCCACATCAGGGTCCTCCATACGCTCAACGATAAAGAAAACATCTTTGAGAGATGTAGCAACCATGCAAATTTCGTCGCCTTCATCTACGCAGTCAATAAGCGCCATGAAGGAATCCTGGTAGAAGCCCTTGCGTCCTAACACGATATCGAGCCACACGTTGGTATCGAAGAGCACTTTCATACGAGCGCCTCATACTTCTCTATAAGGCCCTGTAAACGCATATTGTTCAGATCATCGTCGGTCACATCGGACGATCGAGAAACAATGCCCAGAAGACTGTGGGCAACGTTTTTCTTGTACGTTTTCTCGTCTATCTGGGCTTCGCTGTACTCCTTCAGAACGCAATCGGGTATTTCACGAGTGCGCGCCATAACGCCCCATAATGCACGAATAGCCTGCGTGGTTGAAATGCCATGTTCTTTGAGAACGCTATCCCCACGCTCCTTGAGAGCGGGGCTGAGCCGCACATTAATGGTTGCGGTAGTCTCGGCCATAGCTCCTCCTTAGATCTCGTTTGCATTATTGTAATGCAAACGAATTCCATACTGCAAACTTCTTTCTATCGTGGCTGCAATTGCAACCATTGCGGGACTTATCCTCGAAATATGGAGGGAATGGAAATCGCGAGCGGATGACGAAGGTAAGAAAGAGCAAGGACGGTAGTCGCCGCTACCGTCCTTAAAATCTAACCTGCGCCGCCCGTAGAACTGTTTACCGACAGACGGGCTTTGCCGGTGCTTGTATTGTAGCATTTTTCGCGGCGCTGAAAGGTGTGTTTCGGTAACATTTCACCTACTCCTGCCGTTGCGTCAACATATCGCTGTTTGACCGCTGTTTGACCAGCCGAACCGATCTTTCCATCGAACTATTTACGCTCATCTGCGAAAAAGCGTCAAGTCACCTATAAGAATAATAGCTCGGATAACGAGGCTAGACTTTTAGGCTAAAATACGATTAATCCGTATTTTAGCCTAAATCGAGAAAATCGAGGTCGCTATGCGCTATATCAACCGCACCATGGAACCACTTGTTCATTCTATCGCGGAGCAGTTTTCCGTTGTGCTCGTTACCGGGCCGAGACAGGTTGGCAAGTCCACCATGCTTGAGCACGTCATTACCACACGCCATGAGCTCATTGAGGTTGTCACCCTCGACAACCTGACAGAACGTCAGATGGCCATCGACGACCCCGCTATGTTCTTCCAAATCCACAAGCCGCCTGTCCTCGTGGACGAAGTGCAGTACGCTCCCCAGCTGCTCGGTCAAATCAAACTGCTTGTCGACCAAGGAGCACCAGCTGGATCGTTTTGGCTCACCGGATCGCAGCAATTCAAGCTAATGGAGCTTGCCGGCGAATCCCTAGCCGGCCGCGCCGCCGTGCTCCCCCTCTCTTCCCTCACCCAGGCTGAAGCGCTGGGAATTACCCCCGTACCATTCTCACTCGATATCGACCTATGGAAGACGCGCGAGAAAGCCGCGCCGCCCGCCGACGTCACCAAGCTGTTTGAGCGCATGTTCCGCGGTGCGATGCCGGGCATCCTCTCCGGGAAGTACGACAACCTACCCGTGTTCTACTCAAGCTACATACAAACCTATATCGAACGCGACGTGCGGCGATTGCTTGGAAATGTCGATGCGCTGCAGTACGCAAGCTTCATGCGCGCCACGGCGGCCCGCTGCTCACAAATGCTCAACGTGGCCTCCATTGCCGAGGACGTGGGCATTCGACCCGACAAGGCGAAACAATGGCTTTCGATTCTCGAGAAGTCGGGGATCATATTCTACCTGCACCCCTATTCCAACAATCAGCTCAAACGCACAGTCAAGGCCCCTAAGCTCTATTTCCACGACTGCGGTCTCGTAGCGCACTTAACTCGTTGGACCAGCGCTAAAACCTTGGAGGCCGGAGCCATGAGTGGGGCGTTCATGGAGAACTTCGTCGTGTCGGAGATATACAAAAGTTATCTGAACACCGGCGTGGAACCACCGCTTTACTACTATCGCGATCGCAATGCGAAGGAAATCGACATCGTCATCGAAACCGACGGCAAGCTTCACCCCATCGAGATCAAGAAGACAGCTACGCCCACCCGCTCAATGACGCGCAGCTTCGGCGTGCTGGACAAGGGCTCCATACCACGGGGACGCGGCGCCATCGTGTGCGCAGTCGAGAAATTCTCCGCTCTCGATAGCGATACCCTCGTCATCCCTGCCGGGCTCATCTAAGAGTGTGCGGGTGGCCAAAACGCCTCACACACTATCCTTCACGCAGGGATCTTCCTATTGCCGAAAGAACGTCATCTCGCTTGATGCGACCGAGCATGGTTGCCAAAGGCGCGGCGGCGAGAGGAAGGTTGGCGTCGCACAGCTCTATTAGCGCTTTCGACATGAGCTCAACAACCTCGTCGGTCGACGCCTGCGGAATGCCGCCCACACGCAAGGTGGCGGCTATTTCCGCCGCACCCATAGGCTCGCGATTGCCCATTTCCTCAAGCAACTCGGCAAGCTCGCGTTTCGCCGCCGAGCCCATCTGCGCGTCTTCGGGCACCATGCCGTAGCACGCCACCGCCTCTTCCAAGCGTCCTGTCTTCCACAGCGCATATGCCAGGCGGTAATACAGATACGACACGGCGTCATCGAACACCTGATAGCGCAGCGCGCGCGTTGCCACATCAACCACAAGGTCGTAGCGATTCTGAGACGCGTGCACGGTGATGAGGTCCTGATATGCCGATGCGCTCGTGGGCGCGCACTTCACGCAGGTTTCCGCCTGCTCGAGCGCTCCAGCGGCGTCACCCATTTCCAAATATAGAATCGCCAACGCCGAACGCGCCGCATGCCTCACGTCGGACGCGCGACGGTAACGCTGTTCGGGCGCGACTCCGGTAAGATCGACCAGATACCGGGCAAAGACGTTATCGCAGTACAGAAGCGGAGTTGTCTCGCGCTCGTCGCCGCTTGCGCTCGCGGTGTCGCCCGCCGCGAGCAGCTCTTCCAGCTGCGCGGTTGCCAGAAGCGGCGCGTCATCGCGATCGGCCAGCGCTAACCGCAGCCGCTCGGAGAGCGCCTCGTCCTGCACGCTCATCACATCGAGGTCGCACACGCGGTCGGCATGCAGCACGTTCGCCAGCTCGTTCGGCAGCACACGTATGTCCTGCGCCAACGGCGTGCGACGCTCGGACAAGCTTGACGCCAGCGGCTCGACGGGCTGGTTGTGCCCGAAGGTATCGGGCGAGATCGCCCAGCGCGCAGGATGCAGCAGTGAGAACAGGAGCGCGGGATCGAAGTCGCCCGTTTCCTGGGAAAGCGCGCCCGCCTTGATCGACGGCGCTGTGCCCATCACGAACGGCATGCGCTCGAACTCGAGCGACAACACTACGGGATTCGAAAGCTGGCTTTCGTGCCCGTGCACGCACACACGCGCAATGCCCACGCTTGCACCGAACGCCGCACCCGTCATTAGCATGACCAGGCGCAACGCGTATGCAGCAGCGGCGCTCGGGCGCTGCGCGGCACAATCGAGCCATTGATTGCCAGCCTCGACCCACCGCGAGCGCGGCATGTGATCGGGCGCGGGCACCGTAATGTGCATCTCAACCGCGCCGCCCGACATGTCGCAGTCGAGCCGGTAGTCAAGCCGATAGGGCAACACCACCGACTCGCAGAACTCGGCGAGTCGCGTGAGCACGTCCCAGTTCCCACCGCGCACGCCGGCAACGCCGTTCAGCGTAAGGCGGTCGTTGCCTTTCTCGCTGCCCGAAAGGTAGCGGTCGGCATCCCAGCCGATGGTACGCATGGTGTGCCAATCGTGCCGCGCACACAGTTCCTCGGTGCATGCTGCCGCCTGCGAAAATCCCTCTTTCTTCAGCGCCTGGCCGATGAAAAGCATACGGTTGAGCGCCGATTCTACGCCCAGCACGCAGGAAACCTGCTCGGGGGTAAGGTCGCTGGCGTCGAATGCGAACCAAAGCAGCCCGGTGCTCGACAGATGGCGCACGGAGATGGGGTGTTCGACGGCGATGCTGCGGATGTTGGCGGCACCCACTTCAGTGAGCAGGCGCGCGGTGTAGCGCTCAAAGCCCGTGACCGATGGATCGTTTGGCGCCGCCATCGACACGCGGAACAGCAGCCCATCGATAGCGTCGGGCAGAGGCGTGGTCTTAAACTCGTAGATCACATCGGCGGTGGAAAGCCCGTTTGCGGCGCCCATGGCGCCCTTCTTCACCTTGTTGCGAAACCGGTCGAACACATTCGCTCCTTTCTGCGCGATGCCCACGATTGTGACACAACGTGCCCGCCCGCGCCAGATGCGTCTCACAATTTAGGGAGCCCACTTCGTCGCGCCAGGTGTCACCCCTCCCCAAGGAGCAGGATGGCAGCGCGCTTATCGCGCCGGGAGAACAACGCCTGGTGGCAGACTGGTCGCGCTGGGAGAACAGCGCCTCGTGGCGCGCTTATCGCGTCATGAAGCGTGTTCCCAGGCGAACGATGCTGGGAAGACCGGGTACCTGAAGCCGTCGCTTTACGGAGATGAGCTCTTTCGGTATGTCGATATGCTGCGGGCACTTCTTTTGACATGCCCTGCACTGCACGCAATCGCTCGCGAAGTGCGCTTTGCCCTCCATGGCGCCCGATGCGGCAATGTACTGGTGCATGCCCTGATACCACCCGTGAGCAAACGACGTGTTGTAGGCGGCGAAGCACATGGGGATGTTCACACCTTTGGGGCAGGGCAAGCAGTATCCGCATCCCGTGCAAGGCACCTTGTATCGCTCGGCTATAAACGCACGAGCTATCTCGATCGCACGCGCCTCTTCGGCCGTAAGCGAACAGGGCAACGCGGCATTGGCAGTTTCGATGTTCTGGTCGAGCTGCTGCATCGCATTCATACCCGAAAGCACCAGGGTAACCTCCGGGTGATTCCACACCCAACGCAGGGCTAAGCGAACGGGATCGGTACTGATATTCGCCTGCTCAAGCACGGTTTGCGCGGCAGCCGGCAGCTCACTAGCAAGCTTGCCGCCAAGCAGTGGCTCCATAATAATGACGGGAATGCCCCTTTCAGCCGCCGCCTTAAGCCCGGCCGTTCCGGCCTGGTAGTGCTCGTTCATGTAGTTGTACTGAATCTGACAGAAATCCCAGTCGTACGAATCGAGCAACGTGGGGAAGTCCGCTTCACACCCGTGATATGAAAAACCGATCTGCCCGATGCGACCAGCCTCCTTTTGGCGGCGCGCCCATTCTTTAATGCCAAGCTCTTCCAAACGCTCCCACGCTCCCGCACTCGTCACGTTGTGGATGAGGTAGTAGTCCACGTGGTCTGTGCCGAGCCGCTCGAGCGAGCGCGAAAGGTACGTATCGAAGTCATCTTGCGTCTGGCATCGGGGAATTGGCAGCTTGGTAGCAATGTTAACCTTATCGCGAAGGCCGGGGTTCCGCGCGAGAATTTCCCCCAATGCAGCTTCGTTTCCGTTGTAAGCATAGGCGGTGTCAAGATAGTTTACGCCGCGTTGCACTGCCGAAAGGATGAGCTTTTCGGAAGCATCGACATCAATGCGCCCGCCAGATGTTGGAAAGCGCATGCACCCGAATCCCAGGGCCGACAGCTTCTTGCCATTTTTGCAGTCAGTCCTCAATTGCACGGCGACCGCCCCTTCTCTATTCTCTACAATGAATTGCAATGCACGGCTACTTGTTTACACTATACGTTCCATCTTACCGCTTGCCGAAGGGCAATGCGACAGCAGCAGAAGAACAGGATTGTGTGGAAAGGAAGGGCCCAAGGCGCGTGAATACTAAACTGAAAGCATGGTTTGCAGAGCATCCGCAGGTGGCGCTTGCCTTTTCCGGAGGTGTAGACTCTGCCTTTTTGCTGCATGCGGCGCGCGAAGCGAAGGCGAACGTGCGCGCCTACTACGTGATTTCGGCGTTCCAACCACAGTTCGAACGAGAAGACGCACGGAAGTTGGCGACATCATGCGGCGTGAAGCTGACGGAAATCCCGCTTGACGTGCTTGCCGATACGCGCATCGCTTCTAATCCACCGGATCGGTGCTACTGGTGCAAGCGCGCCATTTTCAACGCTATTGCGAATGCGGCGCAGCTCGATGGACTTCCCGTGGTGATTGACGGAACAAACGCAAGCGACAACGCATCCGATCGTCCTGGCATGCGTGCGTTACAGGAATTGGGCGTGCGATCGCCGCTGCGCGAGTGCGGGCTGACGAAGCGGCAGATTCGCGAACTCTCGCGCGAATTCGGCTTGCCCACGTGGAACAAGCCAAGCTATTCGTGCCTGGCAACGCGTATTCCGCACGACCAGCCCCTCACGGCCGAAGCACTGGCCGCCACCGAACGCGCCGAGAGCTTTTTGCGCGAATGCGGGTTCTCTGATTTTCGCGTGCGACGATGCGGCTCTTGCGCGCGCATTCAACTTCCACGCGATCAGTGGGATAAACTGCTGAACGAGCACGAGACCATACGAGCAGCGCTTGCCGCCGATTACGACGAGGTGCTGCTTGATTTAAAGGAGCGAACGAGTGAATAACGAATTGCGTAAGATGCTCGAACAGGTGCGCGCCGGCGAGCTTTCTGTGGATGAAGCACTGGGGCGCATCAGGACTGAGCCCTATCGCGACATCGGGTACGCGAAGGTTGACTTGCATCGCAAGGTTCGCCAAGGATCTACCGAAGTGATCTACGGCGCAGGGAAAACGCCCGAGCAGATGGCGGGCATCATTGAGACGCTGCGAGAAAGCGGCCAGAACACGGTGCTGATAACGCGCTTATCTGCGGAAGCGGCAACAGAACTTGACGGGCGCATCGACGGCCTTACCTACCATGAACAGGCACGCGTCGGCATTGTTGGCACCGTGCCCGAACCCGACGGCTTGGGCACGATTGTCATAGCCACCGGCGGAACAAGCGACATCCCCGTAGCCGAGGAAGCGGCGCTTACTGCCGAGGTGGAGGGCAACCGCGTGCTGCGCCTGTACGACGTGGGCGTGGCGGGACTGCACCGGACACTTTCGCACATGGACGACCTGATGAGCGCAACCGTAGTGGTGGCTGTTGCCGGTATGGAAGGTGCTTTGCCCAGCGTGATAGGCGGCCTGGTCGACTGCCCGGTTATCGCGGTGCCCACCAGCGTGGGCTACGGCGCGGCCTTCGGCGGCATCGCGGCGCTGCTAAGCATGCTGAACTCGTGCGCGAGCGGGGTTTCCGTCGTAAACATCGACAACGGCTTCGGCGCGGGCTTTCTTGCCAGCCGTATCAACCACATGAAGGCGAAGAGTTTCGGGGCCTCAGAAGTTCCTGAAAGCTTCGAGATTTCCAAGGAGTAAACCACATGCCCTTTCTGTATCTTGAATGCAATGCAGGCATCGCAGGTGACATGCTCTGCAGCGCACTGCTTGATCTGCTTCCTGTCGATCAAGCCACTGAAGCGATCCAGCACATGAATAAGCTGCCGCTGCCAGGTGTGCAGGTGAAAGCCGAGCGCACAAAAACCTGTGGCATAACCGGAACGCAGGTGCATGTGTTCGTGCATGGCGAAGAAGAACCGTACCACAACCACCACGGCGCGCACGCGCACGAGCACCACCACGAGCATCGATCCTACCTACAGGTGACGGAAACCATCGACAGCTTCACCTCATTACCCGAAGCGGTACGACGGAATGCATGCGCGGTATATCGCCTGATAGCGGAAGCCGAAGCAACCGTACACGGCACCACCATGAACGACATCCATTTCCACGAAGTCGGCACGCTCGATGCCATTGCCGACGTGACCTTCGCCTGCTTATTGATGGACATGATTTCACCCGAGCGCGTAATAGCCTCACCAGTGCGCACGGGCTATGGCAGCGTCCACTGCGCTCATGGCGTGTTACCCGTGCCCGCACCCGCCACGGCGCTTCTGCTCGAAAGCGTGCCGAACTATGCGGGCGACCTCGAAGGCGAATTCTGCACTCCCACGGGTGCCGCACTACTAAAATACTTCGCCACCACGTTCGCACAGCGCCCCATCATGAGCACGACAGCCATAGGTTACGGCATCGGCACCAAGCGCATGCCCATCGCCAACTGCGTGCGCGCATTCTTAGGCGAGACTGTCGGCGCAGCTACCTCTGACGGCGACATCGTGGAAGCTTGCTGCAACGTTGACGACATGACTGCCGAAGATATTGCGTTTGCCTGCGAGCAGCTGATGGAAGCGGGCGCACTCGATGCGTTCACCATACCCATTGGCATGAAGAAAGGCCGTCCGGGCGTGCTCGTGTGTGCGCTCTGCAAACCCGACATGCTGGCTGCCATAGAAGACGCGCTGTTTTGCCACACCACCACGCTCGGTGTGCGTCACCGCACCTGGAAGCGCACTACACTTTTGCGCGATATCATAGAAGTGGACACGCCGCTTGGCCCCGTGCGCCAGAAAGTCGCTCGTAATGCGCGTGGCACTGTTATACGCCGCAAATGGGAGCACGACGATCTTGCGCGCCTTGCTCGCGAGCACCACGTGAGCATCGAGGAAATCCGCCACAACATAGAGAAGTAACGCAAGGCGTGCTTCATGCCCGCAGTTGCTTAGCACCCGCAGCTACTTCACGCCCGCATTCTCGTACGGTATGCATCAGCGCAACCCACACCCCTCGCTCACAAAACCGGCAAACTGCCGAACGCCCTCAAAGGTGCGGGTTGCGCGCTACGCGCCATACGCTACGCGCTGTACGCTACGCGCAATCACCTTACCTGCAAAAGCTTGTCGCGCAACTCTGCTTCCATCTTGCGCATCTCACCTTCAGCCTCAGCTCGCTTCGCGCGTCCTTCCTCTTGGATGCGCATAACTTCATCGAACGTCTGAATGAGGCTCTCGTTGGTGGCGCGCAGCGTCTCGATGTCTACGATGCCACGTTCGCTTGCGCGCGCAACTTCCACCGTGGAGGTTTTGAGCTTCTCGGCGTTTTTACGCAGCAGCTCGTTGGTCATGTCGGTCACCGCTTCGTGTGCGCGCAACGCCGCCTCGTTATTCGCAAGCCCAAGCGCAAGCACCATCTGCCCCTTCCACAGCGGAATGGCATTCACGAGCGTTGTTTGAATCTTCTCGATCATGAGCATCTCGTTGCCTTGCACCAGGCGAATCTGCGGAGCAGTTTGCATGGCGATGGTACGCGTGAGATCGAGGTCGGAAAGCTTCTTCTCGAAGCGGTTGCACGCCGCCTCAAGCTTCTGAAGCGCTTCGGCGTCCTCGGTGCGCCCGGTTTGGCGCGCTTTCGTCTCAAGCTCGGCGAGTTCGCCCGCGCGTACATCCGCCAAACGTGCACGCCCCGCCAGCAGATACATAGTGAGTTCTTTGAAGTACGTGAGGTTCAGCTCGTAAAGCTTGTCGAGCGTGGCGGCGTCTTTCATGAGCGTCATCTGATGCATTTCAAGCGCGCTCACGATTTTGTCGATGTTCGCTTCGGTTTTGTCGTAGCGCGTCTTCATGGCAGCAAGTTTGTTCGTTTGGCGCTTGAACAGCCCCAAGAACCCCTTTTCTTCCTCGACGTCGAACCCTTTCAGTTCGGTAACCACACCCGTAATAAGATCTCCCACCTCGCCTAAGTCTTGCGTGCGCACCTTCTCGAGCGCCATTTCGGAGAAATCCGCCATCTTCTTCTGCGCACCGGCTCCGTACTGGAGAATCTGCTGAGAGTTCGCCACATCAATTTGCTGAGAGAACGCTCGCACCTGAGCACGTTCGTCATCGGTGAGCGTATCGTCGAGCGCAACTGCCGAAGGCTTCGCTTCAATGACAGACGCCTGCAAAACCGGTGCGGGTTCCACCTCGCTAACAGGCTCAAGGGTGAGCGTCGGCACGGGCATGCTGTCGAGAGAGATTTCATCGGTCATGGGCGGTTCCTTTCTCGTGTGGGTGCTGTGGGGTACGCGCCAGCGCCAACGGCGTCGTTTCGCTTACTTCTTAAAAGGATCGTGCGTAAGCCCTTCCTGCGCCAGCATGGCATTCAATACGCTGATGTCGGAGGACACGTCAAGCGAGAGATCCTGAAATGTTTCGTCGAGAAGCTTCTCGAACGCGGTACGCAACACGTCGAGCGTCTGTTCGATCTCCTGGCGCGAGCTTGCTATGTTGGCACCTTGAACGGGTTGGTCTTCCAGGCTGTCGTACGCTTCGAGCAACTTTACCGTCGTCGGCAAGTAATAACTGGTGAGACGCCCGATGCCGCCTACCACCGACGGCTCTTCGGTAACGCGCGCCAAAATGCGCCCAACCACCTCTTCAATGGCGACAATTTTCTCGCTCACTTCTGCGTCAGCAATGCGCGCGTCGAGTGCACGCAGGTTCTCGACAGCGGCGTTTCCTTCTTCAATGAACGCGCGTGCATCGGGTGGCAACTCACCACGTGCGCGCGCCTCCTGCGCTCGAATGCGCTCTTCCTGTTGCGCCGCAAGTTTTTGCTGGCGCTCCTGTTCGAGTTGCTGGGTACGGGCGCGCTGCATTTGTCGATACAGCTCGTACGACTCATCGGTCAACATAAGACACGTTTCCTCGTCGTCGATATGCCCTTGGGGAAGCATGCCCAGTTTAAGCAAACGCCGTGCCATACCAAGAACCTTCGACTCACTTACGTGCAACTGCGCAGCGAGTTCGGATATGCTGCACACCTCGCGCTCGCCAAATATGCGACGAAACGCCTTTACGCGCTGCGAGCTGCGCAAACGGCGAATACCTACAGCAAGGAGCCCGGCGGAAAGTGCCGCGAACGTCGCAAACAGCGCAGGAACAGCGACGGCACCACTCATACCAACCGCCGGCAAGGTAACGAGCATGACAATAAGTGCCACGGTAAACGTAACAGTCAGCGAGCCGCCGAAAACAGTCATGAGTACGCCGGTTGCTGTAAGGCCCGCCGTCGAGCGAAAGCGGTTTTTCATGCGCGCGAAACGATCAGTCCCATACGCCTTAGGATTGGCCATCGCTTGAGCCTGCCACAACTGCTGAGGCCGAGGCGGCTGCGGCGGCTGTGATACCGGGCGAGCTTGCTGGGGCTTCTGAGGTTTCAGGGGCTGCTGGGGCTGCTGGGGCTGCTGGGTGGTTTGCTGGCGGGCGCGCTGCCACTCGTTTGCTACGTGCCCCGCCGCCACGTTCGCCGCGTCGATGCCCGTACCAACCAACTTGACCACCTGAGAGACTGATTGCTCGATAGAACGGCACATCTTCTCGAAATCCTGGGCAGACATATCGCGCTTGGGCATACCAGTTTGCGCACCACGCGATGCGTTGGTGCTGTTCGCCTTCGAATTCCAATCTTTATAAGAATTGTGTTGACTCATCAACTGCCTCTCATGTGGAATGTGCGGACAAAATTCTACCATGCAAGGATGACCCTCTGAGCAAACACACAGGGAAAACGAGCTGCGCCTACCTGCGCCTTCCCTCCCCCGACATGCAACTTTGCCGCTTGATTTTACGACTCGAATAGTGTCGAAAAGCCTCGAAAAGCTCCCGCCGGCATTGTGTTTCCGACGGGAGCTTTTCGCTCATATACGAGTGCGGCGCCACTGCACCATGGCAAGAATGCAGCGGCGCCGTAGCGACATAGCAATAGTGCGGTAAGCGCAACGCCGCTAGAACCATTGACGCTGCTGCATGAGATAGGTTCGCTCGAACTCCGACTGGCTTTTCGTGAGGTACATAACGCCCTCAATGATGCTCACCACGCACATGGCGAAGATACCAATGCCGCATATCAGCCCACCGATAACCGTGATGGCCAGCATGATGAAGCCCGCCGTGTTGTACCCCAGATAGAACTTGTGAACGCCAAGCGTGCCTAAGAACAACGCGAGTAAGCCTGCCGCAACGTGATCTTTTGTCACGCCACCAGCCGGCATGGTTCCCGGAGCAACACCAGGCTGAGGCGGCATCTGCGGTCCGCTAGCGTAAGGGTTACCATAAGGCGGCTGCACAGGCGCTTGATAGTAGCCCGGCTGGCTTGGTTGGCTTGGTTGACTCGGCTGACTCGGCTGGTCCGGCTGCCCGTACGGCGACGCCGGCTGTCCCACTTGAAGCTGATCCGGTTGCCCATACAATGGCACCTGCTGCGGTTGCTGGAATGCCTGATACGGCGGCTGGCAGAACTGCTGTGGCTGCACTGCAGCATCCTCGGGCGCTGGCTGAGAGTTTGCTTCCTCTGGCGCTGGCTGAGACTCAACAACCTCCACAATTGGCTGAAATTCAGCCGGAAGATCAGATTCAATTGTCTGCTCTTGCGCTCCGGCATCCTCTGTCATCAACTGGGAGCTTTCTTCCTCGGGCGCAGGCTGAGAGTTTGCAGTTTCCGGCGTCTCTGCCTTACGTTGCTTCATTTCTTCTTCCATCTGCATGCGTAGCGACTCTACCTTCGACTGCGCTGCAGCGTATTCGGTTTCCGCCTGGGCAAGCCGCTCAGCAAGCGGACGCTGTAACGATTGATTGCCGTTTTCGGTCATACGTAACCCCTTCTATTCATAATGGTTTCGGAATAGCAATGTGCTGGGCAGAGTGTACTTGCAACCAGAAACTCGCTGGCTCGCGCCCTTCCATCGTTTTACCAACCGTTACCAAGCGCTTACCCACACGTAGGGCGTGCTCGAAACGCAACGAACTAACGCCACCAGTCCTGAGCAGCTAAGACGGACACCTGGCAACCTGAAGCCTGTGCTCGTGTACACCATTACACACAGGAAACGGCGCAACCTCGCTCAGATATGTAGGCGTTACTTGTGGTGTTTCGCTTCAAAGTACTTCATGATGTGCTCACTTGCCAGCAAGCCGGCAACGGCAATGATGGCGGCAACCAAAAACAGAAACGCGCTTTCCAGAAACTTCCCCTGCGTGAACCCATGCGCCGCGTAGGTTGACACCACCACACCCGGAATGCGCGCGATGTTTGAAAGCAACAAAAACTCGCGCAGGCGCATGGATGTGAGCGGAACCACGTACGTGAACACATCCTTAGGTAACCCGGGGATCAAAAACAGCACGAATACGGCCACGTTGAGCTTCGAGCCTTGTTCGAAATTGCGAATCTTGTCCATATACTTCTCGGGCACCATACTGCGAACAAACGGTGCGCCCAGCTTGTGCACGAGCTGAAAGACCACGAAGCTCGACACCACACACCCGACCAAGACGATAGCCGCCCCTACCCACGGGCCATACAGCAGCCCCGCAACGATCTGCACTGCCTCGCCAGGAATAACCGCCACCACTACCTGCAAGAACTGCAAGCCCAACAGCAGAAGCATACCCAACGGACCAGCTTCGCTCACCTGGCGCTTTACTTCTTCAAGACCGCCTTCTCCGAACAGCATTCCAAACAGCGGCCAACACAGCACCACAATGACGACCATCAGCACGAAGAACGCAACGAACCCGACGAACTTAAACACGTCGCCTTGCTCCATGCGATGCCCACGAACACTTACCTCTTCGTGCGCTTTCTCGTGCGCCTTCTGCCTAACAGACTCACGCTTGCTCGCAGTACTTTGTTCAGCGCGCTTAGTCATCGTGTCGCGCCTTGTTGTACTCATCCTTGAATGCGGCAAACATATTCTTTCCTTTGCCCTGCTTTTTCGCGGTGGCCTTTTTCGCCGAACCTTTTGCGGCAGCCTTCTTCGCTGGGGTAGGTTTCGGACCACGCGCCTTGTCATATTCAGTCTTGAAGTCGGAGAACATGGTTTTCGACTTCGCAATCTGCTTGCCAGTGGCATACGCTCCCTTGTTCACCGCTTCACCCGTTGCCGCCACGGCAGCACTTGCGGCGGGCTTCACGCTGCTTTGAACCTTGTCAACAGCAACGGCCGTTGCCTGCCCCGCCTTCTCGGCGATGCCGCCTTCGGTTTCCATACGCTTCACTTCGTCGGACACTAAGATAGCCCCCAGAACGGGTGCGCTTTCGCCTTCAGTGTCGCCTTCGCCAACAACGCTGTCGTCAACGAGCGCTGCTCCCATGCCTGTGCGAAAACCCTTAATCATGTCGGCAGATATGGTGCGCGTTCCCAGTACGGCGTTCGCCGTCATGCCGGAATTTGTTTCGAACGACTGCACCGCGCCCGTCATGCGGTCAAACGTCACATCGCCCACCACACCGAAGCTCGTGCCGTCCTCGGTCATGACCGGCAAGCCCACCCAGAGCACACAATCGTTCCAATCAACACCGAGTGCCTTGCACGCTCCCTTATTCGTCGCTTCGGGATCTTCGCGCACCACAATGCGGCCATCAACCATGTCGTAGCCGTTAATGGACACGAACAAGTCTTTGCGATGGAACATCCACAGCAAGTCGGGACGCTTCACGATAAAACCCACGACGCGCTTCGACCGAGGATGGAACACAAACCGGCGCACCTTGCCAATGCGCTTCGTCCCCTTCTTCCCTCCCAAAACGCGCATGCCCGTCATGCCGTTGGTAGTAATGCTCTTGGCCACGATTGTCCCCCGCATGTCTCGCTTTTCACGCGCACTGCCAGCGCTTGCGCAGTCTGGCATCGCTCATACAAACAATGGAGAAGCGGCGCCCCGCACGCCACAACCAACGCGCGAAGCAACCGCTTCAATTGCTTCCAAATAATTTAGGCGTTCGGCTCTTCAGCCTTCGCTTCGGCTACAGACGCTGCTTCATTCGCAGTTTCCGCAACGGCCTCGGCGGCCTGGGCAACGTCATCAGCTTTTGTTTCTACAGCCACAGCAGCCTCTTCGGCGTTGCGCGCAACTTGCGCGGCAATGCGCTGACGGGCTTCTTCGATCTTGTCGCGCAGCTCGTCGTTTTTCTGCGTAAATGCCGGCTTAATATTGTCGGTTGCCTCATGCACGCGCACGGATGCCTGACCGTACACTTCCTGGCCCTTCACCTTCGCCTGAGCTGCGAATTCCTGACCCTTAGCAGCGGCCTGCTGAGCAAATGCCTTGCCCTTAGCGGCGGCCTGCTGAGCGAAATCCTGACCTTTTTCGGTGGCGGTCTTCACCGGGTCATCGGATTCGACAACGTCCTCTACAACGTCTTCAACCGCGTCGGCGGCGTCTTCGGCGGTTTGCTGGGCATCGCCCCACATAGCGTTCACCTTATCACACACCATGGCACGGGTATCTGCTCCCGCACGAGGAGCGCATAGCAGCGCAGCCGCCGCTCCAGCCAAAGCACCGCCAAGAAACACTCCGAATTTACCGCTCATGGCAAACCTCCTTATTTGAAGAATCATTGGAACGAATTATACGCCACGTCAGGCCGCATCGCCTGAAAACACGAGCGCTTTAGAATTAGGTTAACGAACCGTTGCCATGTGTTCAGTTACGATTTCAGAATTTCGTTCAACAAATCAAGCGCTTGCCTCAGCGCCTTCATGGCCTGTATGTCGTCGATGAAGGAAAACTCCACGCGCGCGGTACCCGCATCCTCGCTGATCCATTCGGTCGTACCTACAAAAAGTGGCGCGTGCTTTCTCGACTGCGCGCTGGGATGCGAAACGGACTGAAAGGCGGACTGCAACGCGTCTTGAACCTGAATGTCGATAATCACGTGCTCGAGCACATGTGGAATCGACGTGCCCATCATAACGTCAGCAAAGCGCGGCCCCACATCGTTTATGCACGCATGATGTCGCAAAGCGGGCCGCTTCTCTAAAACCGCACCCATGATTTCGGCGCTGGCATAGCGGGAAACCCCCTTGCGAACCTGAACGTCGCAGATCATCCTGCCCGGATGCACTGCCACGCGAATCACGCGCAACGGCAGGTGCTCGCCGCTGGCGCGCGTCATTGCGACGTACCTGGCCTATCGAGCACCGACACATTCTCGCCCGATGGATCGTTCAAATCGGCATCCAAATACCGATGCAGCAGTTCGTTGACCATCCACGGGAAATCGTGCCACGCGTTGCCCAATAACGATCCAAACTCACCGTCTTCGATGACCAGCTGTGCGCGGTCGTGCGAGAAACGGTAGCGGCCGCCTCCCTCCATCGTTCCCATCGTGAAATGAATGGTTTTCGCCTTCGTGTCCAACGTGTAGGAATACGCCGCATCAGCGGCGAGGTTGATGTTTTCCCCGTCGATGAGAACGATCGCCTCCGTACCGTGGATCTGCCACTCCCCTATGAAGTCGGTGGCGTCATCGTAGCGAAACCAGCGGTTCCACGAAAACAATCCACCCACCACAACCAACACGATCAGCACCGTAGCCATAAAGCCCAGCGCGATCCGTACGCCAAGCGAATGCTGCTTTTTCGCCGCCGTGGGCCGCTTTCTCGTAACGTCACGAGTTTCCGTTGTGCGCTTGTCATCGGTCGTGTCGTCAGCCGCACCATCGGTCGTGTCGTCAGCCGTGTTGACAGTTTCGTCGGCGGCTCGCGCAGACGAATGCGACGAGTTGCTGCGCAGCAGGTTTTCCGCCGACGTGTCGCTACCAGCATCTACATCATCGCCGTCGAATGGCGATTCGTCATCGAACGGATCGTCCACAACGGGAAGCGAGCTCCATTTCGCCGTTTCGTCAGCCGTAGGCACAGGCGCAGACGCGGGATGCCCGAGCTGCCGGGCATCCGCGTTATTCTTTGTTCTCTTTGTCGGCTTGCGCTTCGTTACCACGTCCGCTCCTCGCCTTTCCCCTCAAGAGAATGCGAGCAGGTGCTTACGCCTGTTCGGGCGTGATGTATTCACAGCCCATGTAGGGCACCAGCACGTCGGGCACCTTGATGGAGCCGTCGGCCTGTTGATAGTTCTCCACGATGGCCGCCATGGTTCGGCCCACCGCCAAGCCCGACCCGTTAAGCGTGTGCAGATAACGAGAACCCTTGAAGTTGTCGGGGTCGCGGTAGCGGATGTTCGCGCGACGCGCCTGGAAGTCCCAGCAATCGGAGCAGCTGGATATTTCCTTGTAGTCGTTGTAGCAGGGCAGCCACACTTCCAAGTCGTAGGTCTTGCACGACCCGAAGCCCAGATCGCCCGTGCACAGCGAGATAACGCGGTACGGAAGCTCGAGCAGCTGCAGGATATTCTCGGCATCGGCCACCATGGACTCAAGGTCGGCCTGACTTTCCTCGGGCTTGGAGAACTTCACCATCTCAACCTTGCTGAACTGGTGCACGCGAATGATACCGCGGGTGTCGCGCCCGGCACTGCCCGCCTCTTCGCGGAAGCACGGCGTGAATGCACAGTACTTCAGCGGCAGCTGGCTGGCGTCAAGCGTCTCATCGCGGTGGATGTTGGTAAGTTGCACTTCGGCCGTGGGAATAAGGTAGAGCCCTTCGCGCGTTTTGAACAAGTCGTTTTCGAACTTGGGCAGCTGACCGGTACCCGTCAGCGTTTCGGCATTCGCCATGGCCGGGCACCACCATTCCTTGTAGCCGCGACTCGTGTGCGTGTCGGCCATGAAGTTGATGAGCGAACGCTCCAAACGCGCGCCAAGGCCGCCCAACAGGTAGAAGCGGCTCGCGGCCAGCTTTACGCCGCGCTCGAAGTCCATAATGCCCAGCTCGGGGCCAAGGTCCCAGTGAGCCTTCGCCTCGATACCTTCGGCGGCGAAATCGCGTGGGGTGCCCCAGCGGCGAACTTCGGGATTGTCGTTTTCGTCCTTGCCAACCGGTGTGGTGGCGTGCGGAATATTCGGCGTGGTCATGAGAATCTCGCGAAGCGCCGCATCGGCCTCTTCTCGAGCGGCGGTGAGGGAAGTCAGCTCGTCGTTGATGGTGCGCACACGCTCCTTTGCGGCCTCGGCTTCTTCCTTTTTACCCTGCGCCATCATAGCCCCGATGGACTTCGACGTGGCATTGCGCTCAGCCTGCAGCGTTTCCTGTTTCGCAATGGCAGCGCGGCGCTGTTCGTCAAGCTCTAAGAAGCGAGCGCTGTCCCACGAGGCGTTTCGATTCTCCATCGCCTGAGCAACGGCTTCTAGGTTGTCGCGTACAAACTTGATATCCAGCATTTCCGGCTCTCCTTTTCGTGCTTGTGCTCAAACGTCGCAAAGCGCACGGGGCAACCTGCACACAGCGCGCGACACAGCTTTCCGCCGGCGGCACCACTGCGCAGGTCACATGCGCATGCAGCGTGGTTTTCCGTTAATCTTCGTCCTCGTCGTCATCGTCGTCGAACAGCGACCAGTCATCTTCCCCTGCAGGGCGGTCAACGAACGTCTTTCGCGTGCGCCGCTCCATGATAACGCAGGCGATAAGGCTGATGATCAGACCCCCACCTATCAGGCATCCAAGACCTGCATACGTGTTGAACAGAAAATCGATGATTTCCATGACTGTCCTTTACCTGTTGTTCAACGTTGTCCAACGAATGCTTCTTACGAAGCATCTGCAAAGTATACACCGCCGTGCGCATCATGCTTCGAGGGAACGAACAGGCAGCACAGGAACATCGCCGCGATGGAGGCGAATGCCAGAGCGCAATCGGCAGGCGCGGGTACAAGCGACACACCGCCGCTTGCCATCCAGGCGCCGCCAATCAAACCGGCGACAATTATCACCCCAGAAACAGCAACACCTGCAACGGCAAACGCCCTCGTTTGACGACGGCGGAACAGCGCCAATAAAAATGACGCGACCAACCAGCTTGCGGCAGTGCACCAAAACTGCGGAGAAACGAGCACGCGCACGACCACCTCCTGCATGTTCGCGAAACCGGCAGCGCTCAAACATAGGGAAATGTTCCACCCCGACAGCGATCCGATCCCTGTCAGCGGGCCGGGCCCCAGCTCTGGCCCACACGTTGAGAGCACCAGTGCAACAACCAGGGAATACGCTGTGGCAGCCAGGGCGCGCATCGGCGGAAGACTAAACCCGGCAACCAAAGGCGTCACCCGCCCCAAGCCAACAGCGCCCGCAAGCACCGGAGAAAACGCGACATTCGCACTTCCCTTCGACGCCTTACCTGCGAAATACCACCACGCCGCAGTAACCGCCGCGAACACCACGCCTGCAGCAGGTTGCCCTTGTACCACAAGCGCTACAGCAAGCATCTCAAAGCTCGCAAGTGCACCAACGTGCGGCACCGCCAACCCTAGCAGCGCGACCACAACAAGGGGTACCACCAGCCACGGGTTGGCGACAACGAGCGCAACCGTGCTCGCAGCGCCCGCCCCAGCAGCGGACCCGCCCGCAGCCAGCGGGGCAATACCCGACAACGCGATCCACGACACAATGGCACTGCCCACACAACCAACGCCATGAGCAAGTGCGGAAAGTGCACGAGGCGATACGTGACGGGAAAGTGCTTGCGACGCTGGGATTATGTCGCGAAGGCGGTCGACAAGCCGAGTGTGCGGTGGCAGTTCGCCTGAGCCCCACTCATCTTCGTCATCGGGGTCTTCGAAGTCGCCACAGCTCACCACCGAAGCGAGTTCAGCTATCCCGCATTCGACATCGCCCAGGTATGGCAAATACTCGTCGGCGAATTCCTCCACCGTAGCAAAACGCGCGTCTGCATCAGGGTCGAGCGCATCGAATAGCACGTCATCGGCTTCTTCGTTAAGATCATCCCAACATAGCGAAGGCAGCACAAGCTCGGCATCAACAATGGCGGCCGCCGCATGCTCCAACGATCGCACTCGGAAGGGGTTTTCGCCGGAAAGCATCTCGTACGTAACCGCCGCCAGCGCCCATTCGTCGCAGCGCTCATCGAGCGGCTGCCGGTCGATCTGCTCGGGCGGCATGTACCCGATGGTTCCGCCTCCGGCATAGCCCACCCCTGTTTCATCAGCAAGCGTGGCAAGACCGAAGTCGGTCACCTTCACCTGTCCCTTTACGTCGATGAGCACATTGTCGGGCTTGATGTCCAGGTGTAGAACACCGTTGGCGTGCGCCACGCAAAGCGCGTGCGCCACTCCTTCGAACACTGCCGCTATCTGGTTCAGCGTGAGCTGGCTATCATACTCATGCAACAGCTTCGACAGCGACATGCCCTCAACGTATTCCATGATCAAATACGCAGTGGAATCGCGCACTTCAAAATCATGCACGGAAACAATGTTGGGATCCTCGAGCATTGCCGCCGTGCGCGCTTCGTCCAAACCGGGCAGGTTGGCAAGCTCCCGCACGAGTGGCGTCGAGTCAGGAAGGTCGGATTCATGAGTATCCGTCGAACGCAAACGCGCTGAACGAGCATCTAAAAACTCAGGGTCGGCCGGAAACGCCGACTCAGCTGGAAGCGATGGATGGTTCAGCTCATGAACACCAGCCGCATCGCGTTCGCTCAGTTGAATGGTCTTGATAGCAACGTAGCGCTGAATGCGCGTGTCCCACGCCTTCACCACCGTGCCAAAACCACCCGCACCCGCCTGTTCGACGGGCCGATAGCGATCGAGTATGAGCTTCTTGCCTTTCATGCGCCCATTATAGCGGCATCTGAGAACGCGCTGGCATCGGCGAGCATTGTCCTCAGGAAAACACTGAGTAAAGCCGTCTTGCTTTTTCGGAGCTTTTCTGCCCCGCTTCGCCACAGCTTACATGCTCGCTATACTTGGGAAATACTGATTAAGGCCAATACGCCTTCAACCACCAAATGAAAGGGGTTTTCATGATCGTTACCACTGCAGACGTCCTGCCCGGTCAGGCTGTTCAGGTTCTGGGCTTGGTTCGCGGAAACATTGTCACGTCGAGAAACGTCGGCCGCGACATGATGGCGGGGTTCAAGAGCATGGTCGGTGGCGAGATACAAACGTACACCGACATGACCAACGAGTCGCGCCAGATCGCCGAAGACCGTATGGTCGCCGCCGCCCAAACGATGGGCGCAAACGCAGTAGTCGCCGTTCGTTTCTCCAGCGAATCCGTGGCCGAAGGAACCATCGAGATGCTGTGCTACGGCACCGCCGTGAAGTTCGTGTAGGCGGCACCGCATGGGAATCAAAGTAGTCAAGGACAAGGTGTGGACGCGCATCGCCGCCGATGATGCCGACAGTGCCTTCATTAAGGAAAAAGTTGGCAAGTGGGAGGTTTCGTTCTCCGATTGTGATACGGCGGCCGCCCTGTGCAAGGAAGCCGTTGAGCGGGGCATTGTCGCTGAAGCACGCTACCGCAATGCCGCAAAGGGCACTATCGCGCTGTACGTAAACCGCGACGACGAGCCCCGGCACCGCAACGTGCTCGCATTCTTCAAGGAACACGGCATGCTTCGCCGCACGAAGAACGGAAACTACGCCGATCTTCCATTCAAGCTCATCTTCCCCGAAAACCCCAATGGTATTGGAAATAAAGCCGAAGCGGCCGAAACGACTGCAACGAACAGCGCAAACGGCACGACTGGCGCAAACAAAACGAACGACACGAACGAAGCCGCGCCTTCGCTGCAACTTTCCACCTTCATGGATGTGGAAACCGGGGAGTTCTTGCAGTAGAATCTGCGAACACAAGCGTGCGTTTGTCACTTCGCCCCACGAAACGGGAAACGCGCGTTGTTGAATATGGAACGAGAGCCTGCACGGAGTGTGGGCGGGAAGGACAGGAGATTAGCACATGAAAGGGCTCTTGGGCGAGTTTAAGGAATTTATCAACCGCGGCAATGTGATGGACTTGGCCATTGGCGTCATTATCGGCGGCGCGTTCACGGGTATCGTCACATCGTTGACCGACAGCATCATCAACCCGCTGATCGCCGTCATCGCCGGTGGCGGAGCAGACTCCATTTCGGGATTGGTGGTTCCTGGCACCAACATCGACTTCGGAGCGTTCTTAAGCGCCATCATTAACTTCCTTATTGTGGCATTGGTCGTGTTCTTCCTGGTGAAAGGCATTAACAACCTGCAGAACATGGGCAACAAACTGGCCCATCGCGGCGGCGAAGACGAATGTGCGGAAGAGCCCGTAGCACCCACCTGCCCCTTCTGCCTGGAAGAAGTGAAGGCCGGGGCAACCCGCTGCCCCCACTGCGCCGGCGCATTCGACACGCCTGCTGGACAGTAACGATACCACTGGCACTGCATCAGCTTTTGCTTCAACGTCGGAGACCCCGCAGCTCGCTTGGCGAGTTACGGGGTCTCCTGTTGCTCTGGGAATGTCTGTGGTAGCACGCTACGCATCCAAGTTAGAGAACGCGCAACGCTTGGCGCCGTATCAGGCAGTGCCTCTTAGCGGCAGCACTGGGGGACGCCATGCTTTACGCGGTCGTGCTCTTCGGCACGCTTGCCGTCGTTGAAGCGATCGAGCGTTCCCACCAGATATCCGGTGATGCGACGGATGCGATCGAATGGCACCGCATTGTACTCGTAGAAGATGCCCACATCCTCGCCATCGACATCGAGCGTCAAACCCGACACGGTGCTGTTGGGGTTGCGACGATTGCCGCGCTCGATATATGCGCGAACTTCCTGCTCGGTTACGCGCACATCGGTATCGTGAGCGTAGTTCACCTTCACGGACACATCCCTCACCATGAAAACGTCCTGCAAGGGCTTCTGATCTTGCTGAAGATTCTGCTGAACCTGGTTTCGCTCCAACACCGCCGTTGCCATGACAGCCTCCTTCGCTTCATCTCGCCGCCACAACACATTGGCTTACAGGTGCTGCGGCAACGTTGTAATCATTTTTTGTTCGCAGCAAATTCCCATTGCGAACTCGTCAAATGTCTCGGATATGCTACAAATTCAGTAGCATTTTCAAGCTCGAGGCAATCCTACCAGAAAATGTAGGGCACAGCAAGATAGACTCCCATATATTGTGGATCACACACTACCAACACGTTTAGCCGGTGTTACACGCTCCACATCGTCAGAACCGCACGACTACCGCGTGCTATTCCCTTCCCTTCGCGAAGAAGGCGACTGCGATAGCACCAGGTCCCACATGCGTGCCAATGGCACTGCCAACGGTGCGAATGGGCAAATCTTCCACATGATCAGCCCACAGATGACGACTGTCCTGCATATACTTGCGAATAAGGTCATCGTTCAGGCCTGAGTACGCCAACGCGTACGGTTTCGAGAAGTCGACGCCGCCCGCTTTCTCGATCGCTTGGATCAGCAAGTTATTGCCCTTCTTGCTGCCGCGTGCCTTGCCAAGCAGCACAACCTCGCCATCCTCAATGGTGATCACCGGTTTGATGGAAAGCAGCGTGCCCGCCGTCGCAACCGCCGCAGAAATACGTCCGCCGCGGCGCAGGTACTCAAGCGTGTCGAGCAAGCCAAGAACGCATATGTTGCGCTTTTCGCGGTCGAGCGCGCAAGCAATATCGGCGGCACCCATGCCTTGATCACGCAGGTGCATGCCCCATTCAATGAGAATGCGCTCGCCGATGGTTGCGCTCTCGCTATCCACCACAAAGACCTTACCCTCATATCCATGCGCTGCAGCACACGCGCTTTCATACGTGCCCGACAGCTTCCCAGATATAGTAACAACAACAGCTGTGTCACCTGCGGAAACAATGCGTTCGAACACCTCTTCGAACGCATAGGGAACAACTTGGCTCGTTTTCGGCAGCTCATCGCTTTCGATAAGCTTCTCGTAGAACTCAGCATGCGACAACGTAACCCCGTCGAGATATTCTTCGCGATTGCCCTGCTCATCGCAAAACGCTACCGTCAATGGCAAGAACGCATCACCGGTTACTTCGTCGGCTCGCGGTGTACGCGCACCATCTTCCGCAAGCACGTCATCGGCTCGGGGCGAACGAGCACCATCTTCCGCAAGCATATCGCTTCCGAGGATCGCTTCTTGGCGCGGACACGCCAGCTCAACCATGTCCGATGCCGAGTCAATCACAAAACGAACAGTCATGTTCGGATCCTTTCAATTTAGGCGCGCGAATCCGAAACTTGCCTCGCACGCTTGACGAATAATTAGTTTGACTATCAAACTATTTCGTCATCATACGCGTTCTTTCGCACTGTTGATTTAGCTTCAAAAAGAAACGAAGAAACTGCACGCAATAGCACTCGATCTTCTGAGAACCGCCCTAAAGGCGCTAGAGCAACCTTGGTGCGACAATTTCGTCAATCAGTTGGCACCGACTAGAACAGAACGCTGCTGCTACAATGCATAAAAGCACATGAAAAGAGGCTGCTATGTCCATCGAACAAATTGAGTTCGTCACATACTGTATAGGAAATCTCTCCAAACGTCTCGGTCTATCTCAGTCCGAAATATACAACATGCTCGCCACGAGCGGGATTCTTGACGGCTACATCATCGAAGCGTATGACGTACTTCATACATTTGGCAAGGAATACCTCATGGATGATCTTGTTGAATACATGCACGAAAAGGGGCTGATAGCATGAGGGTCTACCATGCATCCCCCTACGTAGTAGAAAGCCCCGACACAGTCCATTCGAGGAACAACCTCGATTATGGCCGCGGATTTTACGTTACAACGATTCGCGAACAGGCAGTAAGCTACGCAAGGCGTTTCACCCTTCGAAAGAAAGCGGCATTCCTTAACGAATACAACTTCGACGAGGCGGCCGTTGAATTATTCAAAGTTCTTCGTTTCGATGCTTACGATGAAGATTGGCTTGACTTCGTAATGAGCTGCAGAAAAGACGACGATCAAACCGACTGGGACATTGTCTTTGGAGGCGTTGCAAATGACAGAGTGTTTACCACAGTCGATTTATATTTCGCGGGCGAAATAACCAAACAAGAAGCGCTCGGACGTCTCGCGTACGAAAAACCCAATGATCAACTGTGTATTCGAAACCAGAAAGCCCTTGATATTCTGCTCAGTTTTATCGGCGCAAAGGAGCTGTGATGAGCGCAGAAGGTAAACAGACGGTGTTGCAAATGAAGTATGCGCGCATCATCGCTACGATTGCAGAAAAAGAAAACGTCAGCGCGCAAAAAGCCCTGAGTATTTTCTACAACTCGGAAACTATGCCTCTCATTCAAGAGGGAGTCGCTGATTTGCATTGCCGAAGCGATGAGTATTTGGCCGAGGAAATCCTACGGGAGCGACCAAATGTGTCAGACACCTGATGACATTCGCTTCTGTCATCCATAGATAGACACCTTATCCCGCTCAATCCTTATAATGCATGCGGTTTGCATGTTTTGTACCCTCCATATACGAGAACACAAGGCCTTATCCGCCTTATCGACAAGGCATACTTTGGGGTTGGTTGCAGTAAAGCGAATCGTTGATGTACCTCTCCACAACGCAGGTGGCCGACTCCCTTGGGTTTTCTCCTTTGGTGTTTCTAGCGCCAAAAAATGAGCGTTATTCCGCTAATTGTTAAGCACTATTCCATCAATTAATGAACGCCTTGAGAAATCATACAAATGTATGGTTTTATCAAGCGAATAACTCAACAACACAGAG
>NZ_JAAKEA010000023.1:0-33595 GCF_011038935.1 Adlercreutzia sp. ZJ138
ACTACTTCGACCACAGGCTAACCAATGCCGTGTTAGAGGGTATGAACTCAATCATCCAATCGGCCAAAAGACAGGCCCGCGGGTTCAGCAACCTGGAGTACTTCAAGACCATCATCTACCTGAACCTAGGAAAACTACACTTCCCACAGTTGGCACCCTGTGCTACCCACTAAAAACCGCGAAGGGCCAAAAATAATCTTCCTGCCACTTATTTCGCGTAAATTCTACCAAGCTCCCCTTGACAGACCGCTCGGCATTCCTATACTTATGAACAGTTGCTCATATGTTTGTTTGTACGACTGAACGGAGAAACAACCATGACCAACGAAACATCGAATATCGTACAGGCTGCCGAAAGAGTTGTCGATAGCACTCCTTCGGCGCGTGCTATCGAATGCCCCTGCGGCTGCAACCGCGAGGAAAGTACCTATTTGTTCGACACCATGCCCGACGAAGAGCTGCTGTACGATTTAGCCGACCTCTTCAAGGTGTTCGCCGACACCACGCGCATCAAAATCCTCTACGCGCTCATGGAACGCGAGCACTGCGTGGCCGACATCGCCGACATCGTCGGAGCCACACAAAGTGCCGTCTCGCATCAGCTGCGCACGCTCAAGCAGGCACGACTGGTGAAGTTTCGACGAGACGGCAAAAGCATCATCTATTCGCTGGCTGACGATCACGTGTACACCATGCTCGCTCAGGGTATGACACACCTCTGCGAGTAGCGACCTCGCAATACTTCACACTCGCGAACGTGCTTCGCCGCAAAGCAACTGTGTGACCACATAACCACACGGCTGCAAACAGCTCGCCGGAAACTTGCCAGCAGGCCCTCTTGTGAACCATGCGCCGCACACCCAGGAGCAGCTGCGACGCTTACAAGCGCACACAACAAAGAAAGGAACTTACCATGCGCAAGACTTTCAAACTCAACGACCTCGACTGCGCCAATTGCGCCGCCAAGATGCAAGAAGTAATCGGCAAAATCGATGGCGTTACCAGCGCAAACGTCAACTTCATGATGCAGAAACTCACGATCGATGCTGACAGTGAGCGATTCGACGCAATAGTCGATGCCGCCCAAGCCGCCATATCGAAGATCGAGCCCGATTGCACGATTGTCCGCTAGCTCGAAAGGTACCTCCGACCATGAACAAGAAGCAGCGGCGCATGAGGAACCGCATCGTCATCGCACTCGTTCTTTTCGCCATTGTGTACGCCGTAACCGAGTTTTTGCCACTTGACAGTTGGCTCGGTAGCGCACGGGCGGCCGTGTACGTCGAGTTCGCGCTATTCCTCGTGCCCTATCTTATAGCCGGATACGACGTGTTGCTGCGCGCAGGCCGCAATATCAAGTCGGGCCATATGCTCGATGAAAACTTCCTTATGTCCGTGGCCACCATCGGCGCTTTTTCGCTGGTTTTGTTCCCCGACAGCGGCCCGCACATGGCCGAAGGTGCAGCTGTGATGCTGTTCTACCAGGTAGGAGAGCTGTTCCAAAGCTACGCCGTAGGAAAAAGCCGCCAATCTATCGCTGAAATGATGGACATTGCGCCCGATTACGCCAACGTAATGGATGGCGGACAGCTTGTTCAGGTCGATCCAACAGAGGTGGCCGTTGGCAGCAGAATTGTCGTGAAGGCTGGTGAGCGGGTGCCGCTTGATGGCGTCGTGGTCGACGGCACCTCGCAGCTTGACACCTCGGCGCTTACCGGCGAAAGCCTACCACGCACGGTTGAGCCAGGAAGCGACGTCATATCGGGCTGCGTAAACATGACGGGGCTTCTTACCGTGGAAACCACGAAACCCTTTGGCGAATCCACCGTCAGTCGTATTCTCGAACTTGTGGAAAATGCAAGCGACAAGAAGGCGCGAACCGAGAACTTCATCACCCGCTTCGCGCGCTGGTACACACCTATCGTCGTGGGAATCGCAGCACTGCTGGCCGTGATTCCGCCGCTTGCCGGCATGGGAAGCTGGAGCGACTGGGTGTTCCGCGGTCTGACGTTTTTGGTGGTCAGCTGCCCCTGCGCGTTGGTAATATCGGTACCGCTGTCGTTCTTCGGCGGCATCGGCGGTGCCAGCAAGCTCGGCATTTTGGTGAAAGGGTCAAACTACCTGGAAGCGCTCGCTTCGGTTGACACGGTGGTGTTCGATAAAACCGGAACGCTTACGAATGGCTCGTTCGTAGTTACCTCAGTGAAGCCCGCGCACCCCGGCGACGAAGAGCGCATCCTACGCCTGGCCGCACACACTGAAGCGTTCTCCGACCACCCCATCGCGTTGTCTGTGCGTTCCGCGTTTTCAGGTGATATTGACACCGCGCAAATCTGCGATGTCGAAGAGCGCAGTGGGCATGGCGTGATGGCAACTATCGGTGGCGAACGCGTGAGTGTGGGCAATGACAAGCTCATGCACACATGCGGCATCATGTTCGATGAAACCGATACGCAAGGTACCGTCCTGCACGTTGCAGCCGACGACACCTATCTGGGGTTCATTGTTATCGCCGACGAACCGAAGCCCGACGCGGCCGCGGCCATACGTGCGCTCCATGAGGCTGGTGTGCAACGCACAGTCATGCTCACCGGCGACCGCTTAGCGGCGGCTCAATCGGTGGCTTCGCGGCTGGGTATCGACGAAGTACACGCGCAGTTGCTTCCGCAAGATAAGGTGGAAGAAGTGGAGCGTTTACTATCGGATGGCGCAGCACGCACGGGTAAGCTCGCATTCGTGGGCGACGGCATCAACGACGCTCCTGTACTCACGCGTGCCGACGTGGGCATTGCCATGGGAGCCATGGGGTCGGACGCAGCCATCGAAGCAGCCGATGTGGTGCTCATGGACGACAAACCGTCCAACATCGCCCGCGCTATCCGTATCTCGCGCAAAACCATGCGCATCGTGTGGCAAAACATCGTGTTTGCACTGGGCGTGAAGTTTGCTGTACTGGTACTAGCGGCTATTGGCGTGGCAAACATGTGGCTGGCGGTCTTCGCCGACGTGGGCGTTGCCATTCTGGCTATCTTAAACGCCATGCGCTGCATGAATGTGCGCAAGTAGTGGCGGCGCGTCACGCTTTATTCAGCCACGAACCAACAAAGCAGCTTATAGGGAAAACAGCCCTGGCAACGGGGTTGTTTTCTTATGCGCAAGCATGCCCTTGTGTGAGACGTCGTAGGGCGGCGCGTCACGCTACATTCCGCTACACCCCGTGATGCAAGATGCGCTCGGCAAGGTCAATAAGACCTTGCCGACCATGCACCGAGGTTTTCTGGTAAATGCGCCGCAAGTGCGTATCGACCGTACTCTTCGAGATGAACAACTCGGTCGCAATGCGCTCACTCGTGCGACCCCGCAATGCAAGGGTGAGCACCTCGCCCTCGCGCGGAGACAACCCGAATTCGCTGGCGATAATGCGACTCGACTCATCAACCGGATCGCCTTTGTCCGCAATCGTTGCCAGCCGATTGAAGTCACGTTCCGTGAACAGGAACAAAAACGACACCACTGCGGCCATGCCAGCGCATGCCGCAAGCGTTCCGTTGGTTTGAGCAACCGGACATGCCCATTCAATCAGGTTGCCCACACCGATGCCTGCCGCCTCGCCAGCGTAGAGCGCCGCAAAACCTCGAGCTAACGCCAACGCCGGATCGCCCTCGGAAACACTCGCCATCACCACAAACAGCGAAATCAGCACGTACGTAAGACCCAAATACCCAGACAACACGATTGCTTCACCGGGAACACCATAGCCCCGCACCACGGGAAGCAGTAGAAAGCCCGCCAAGATGACGAACATGGCCAAGCGGTACATGCCTTCAAGTGGACGTTCTTCACCAGGTGTCCCCGACGCGTCTTGTCCCCGGCGCAGTACATCCGTTGTACCCACATTCTGCGGCGCGCTTCCACAAACCTGTTGAATCGTCGCTACAACAAACAAGATAAACATGAACAAGCTGGCGGGAAGCGCTGGAGCCGATGCCATACCCGGATCAGAGCCAAACGTTTCCATCAAGCCCGCTGCCAGGCCGAACATCGCCATACCAACGAGCATCTTACGCGTGAGCAGCTCCGTTTCGCGCCGCTGCTCCCCTTCTGGCAGTAAATCAGCCAACACAAACGGCAGACCTGCAGCATGATCCTGTGGCAACGCATCCGATAACTTCCGCTGGGTAGAGCCTTCATCATGTGCATGATGAGGAAAGCAACCAAGCGCACTCACGCTGCCCAATGGCAACAACTTCAACAACAGCACAGCCCCACTCGCCGGTACCACGTACGCGATCAGGCACAAAACAGCACCAAGCCCCGCCCCTAAAACGATGATCATAAGCAGCCAGCGTCTCGGACAATGAGAAAATGCGCGCCCCCACGCCGCCAGCAACGCACCTGACGAGAAACCCACAAGTGCACTTTCCAACGCAATGCCAGCAACCGAATCGCCAAACAGCACCGGAGCAGCAGACCCAACGATTGCAAGCGCCGCATAACACCACAGAAGCGGACGAGAAAGCGCGGCACTGCGAGCGCGCGCCGATGCAGAATGGAGCGCAGCAAACGACAGCGTCATACACAAGAGAGCGCCAAACAGATCGACGCGCTCGAACGCAAGCTGGCCGAGTATCGCCGCGCGGTTCCAGCCCGTATAGAACAGCGAAAAGAGAAAACCCTGGTTACATGCGAAGCCAACAACTGCCGGAAGAGCGTATTCGCTCAGCTGCGCCACCGCGAACCGCTGCGCACCCATGATGTATGGTGCCCTCCTTCCGCACGAAAGCCCACCGACTAGTTTCCGAACGACCACACACCTCACGCGCTCTCATCAACCGCACACCATTCAATCGTTCATCATCCAACCTTGTCATGATAGCACGGATAAAAAACGCACCTGCAACCATTACTGCAGGTGCGTAAATTGAACAGCTTTGAGTTTTTGTCCATAACTCACATATCACTCGTAACGTTCGTAACGTTCGTAACGCCCATAACGTCGCGGTTTGCCGAGTTGCAATTCGCCGCGTTGCAACTCATCTTGTCGCGCGAACGCAACCGAGTAGCTATTCCTTATCAGTTGTCTCTTCAGCTTTCGCGGGCTCTTCTTCGCTCGCCGCTGCTTCCTCTTCGGCCTCGACAGGTGCCGCCTTAACCCTCTTTACAACTTTTTTCTTCGCAGGTGACTCAGGCTCTTCCTCAACCTCTTCGACGGCATTCTCCTCCTCGTCATCATCCATGCCCTCAGACATGCCGGCACGCAAGTTACCGACGGTCTTGCCCAGCGCCTTGCCTAGCTTGGGAAGGTTCTTCGGTCCAAAGATAAGCAGTACGACCACCAAAATGATGACGAGCTCGGGAACACCCATGCCAAGAAACTTCATATTGGAATCCTCCTTCAGCGATTGCCTACGGTTTGCCACCGACGAAGCACACATGTCGTGCGAGCCTGCCTACAGCATTGCTCGCCCAGCACCTCGGCAGCACCGTTTCATGTTAGGGAGAATTCTGCCGTATCGTCTTCGACGCAGCTATCGTGCAGGTTAAGGATTTCCCCGATAAATTGCGTCGATCCTTGTCATGTAAATACATGACAAGACACGTTATACCTGTTCAACGCTATGGGCACGGCCTACATGTCATACGGAAGCGATTTGACCAGAACCACGTTGCTCGACGACATGAGCACAACGCCAGTTGAACCCTGCGATGCTGGCGACACGAACGTGGTGCCGTTAATGGTCTTGCCTTCCGGGTACAAACCGATGCGATCCTTGAGACAGATAGCCACATCAATGCCCGCAACGTCGCCCAACACGGACTTATACGGCACAAGCGCCACCACCATGCGAACACCCGCCGAACGCAGGTAATCAACCTTCTCGGCAATCTGTTGCTTCGTATCCATTTCCGACACCGACAGCACACCAAAGCGCACGCCATCGCGCAGAAGGATCAGTCCATCGGCGTATTTGCGAGGATGGTCAATATCAAGCAACAGCACCGACGAACCTGCCTTGCGGTAACTTTCCGCCACCCGTTCGGCCTCAGCGCGCGAGAAGCGACGTGACCCTGGTTGCAGCTGATAGGGTGACGCTTCCCCTTCATCTTGTAACACACGGGCTTGCGTGTCCGACAGACCTTCGTATACAACAACATCGAACTCATCGAGTGCGTCGATCGTGTAGTCGATGTGAGAAGCGGCGACGTTCCACGAATGACCGATAACCAGATACGCCGCTGCGGCAGCAAGCGCGCCTACCATTCCCAACGCGAACACTGCCAAGGCTATTTTTTCACGAGTAGGCTTTATCATGATGGTTGCGATTATACTGCCACATCACACGCTCCGCCATGCCGCGTGACATGGCGGAGCGCCTGAGCTTTTTCTTCGCGTCCTCTCACGTTCCGGAAACCGCGACTTCGCACCCTACGCCAGCATGGCTTCGATGCGCGTTTTCGGCTGCACACCGACGGCGCGATCAACCTCTTTGCCCTGCTCGAATACCATGAGCGTCGGAACGCTCATCACCGCAAACCGCCGCGCAAGCGCCTGATTCGCGTCGATGTCGAGCTTATACACCGCGCGATCGACGGGAAGCTCAGCTGCCACCTCATCGAGCACCGGGGCCATCATCTTGCACGGGCCGCACCACGTTGCATAGAAGTCAACGAGAACCTTACCCGGCGCTTCGAGAACCAGTTTGGCAAACGTATCGCTTGTAACCTGTTCAACCATGTCGGGATCCTTTCTTTTGTTTGCGCGCCTGCAAATGCAGGACGCGTCACCTCCCTCGCCGATTGTAGAGCGGATGTGTGATGCAACGTACGACTGTAAGCGAATCGCTATAATACCTCGAAAGAAAGGACGCATTTATGAACTCACTGCACACAACTTCTCCAAAGGCACCCGACCGCACCGAGCACACACCTGAAAACATCCCATCTGCCGCCCGCTGTGACCTCTTCCTGACCAATACGAACATTGTGCTGGAAGGCGGCGCAATGCGCGGACAGTTCACCGCCGGCGTGCTCGACTTCCTGATGGAACGCGGCGTTGCCTTCAACCGGGTTGTTGGAACATCGGCTGGTGCCTTGAATGGCTACAACTATCTATCGGGCCAGATCGGGCGCACCTGCCTGGTGAATACAGCTTTCTGCGACGACCCGCGCTACCTGTCGCTTCGAAGCTTTGTAAAAACAGGCAACGCATTCGGTCGCGAATTCTCCTTCCAGGAAATCCCCGACCGCCTGGTTCCCTTCGACTACGATGCGTTCAACACCTCCCCCATGACGCTTACCGTGGTCAGCAGCGATCTTGAGCTCGGTGAAGCTGACTACCACGAATGTGTCGACGGACGCGGGTGTCTTCCGTACCTGATCGCGTCGTCATCGATGCCGCTTGTGAGCAAGATCATCGAGGTTGACGGCAAGAAATTGCTCGATGGCGGTACTTGCGACAGCGTGCCTATCAACTATTCTGTCAGCACCGGCGCAGCCAAGCACGTGGTGGTACTCACGCAGGCACCTGGGTATGAGAAGAAACCCAATAAGCTCATGCCACTCATGCGGCAGCAGTACGCCGATTACCCTTACTACCTGGAACGGTGCGAGTATCGCCACTACGAATACAACCGAACCTACCGAGCAATCGAGCGCATGCACGCCGCCGGCGAGGCCTTCGTCATCAGACCGCAGGTACCCGTGAGTATATCGAGCATGGAGAAAGATGCCGACAAGCTGCTCGACTTGTATGAACAAGGATACGAGCAGGCAGCCCTAAACTGGCCTGCCCTGAAAACGTATCTGGAAATACGATAATCAATTCCGACAACCCCACGCAAACGGGATCAATCAATATTTCCTGGGATTCTAAACAGTAAGGCCCCTCTACAGAGGGGCCTTACTGTTTTGCACGAAGAACTGCCGTCACGCGCCTTACAGCACTGCCGCGCGAAGTTCCTCTACAAGCTTCTCAACCGGCCACGACCCCAGATCGCCCTCATGGCGGTCGCGCACCGATACCGTGCCGTTCTCAATTTCTTTATCACCAAGCACTACCATGTAGGGAATTTTTTGGCTTTGCGCCTTGGCAATTTTCACGCGCATGGGTTCGTTCTGACTGTACACCTCTACCCTGCCGCCTGCGTCCTTGAGCGTGCGAGCCAATTTCTCGGCCGCCTCGTTGTGGCGATCAGCTAGCGGCAGAATGGTCACCTGCACCGGTGCCAACCACAGCGGCAGCGCGCCCGCATAATGCTCGATAAGAATACCGAGGAAGCGCTCGATAGAGCCGAAGATGGCGCGATGCAGCATCCACGGGCGCTCTTCGGTGTTGTCCTCGGTGCGATACGTGAGACCAAAGCGTTCAGGCATATTGAAATCAACCTGCACCGTGGAGCACTGCCACGTGCGCCCGATAGCGTCTTTCACCTTGATGTCGATCTTCGGACCATAGAATGCGCCGTCACCCTCGTTAATATCGTAGGCAAGGTTGTGTCGCGCGCACGCTTCCTTCAGCGCACCCGTTGCATGCTCCCACATGTCATCGGTACCAATGGACTTATCCGGCCGCGTGGATATTTCGGCAGCGTATTCGAACCCGAAGGTACCCATGATGTGGTCAACCAAATCGAGAATAGCAACTACCTCGTCGACCACCTGGTCACGCGTACAGAACACGTGCGCGTCGTCCTGTGTGAAACCGCGAGCGCGCATAAGGCCATGTACCACGCCGCTCATCTCGTGACGATACACTGTGCCGAATTCGAAGTAACGCAGCGGCAAGTCGCGATAGGAATGCAGCTCATTTTTGTACAGCATCACATGCCCCGGGCAGTTCATGGGTTTCACACCGTACTCGGACAGACGCGGCTCTTCGTCGGTTCCCTCGTTAATGTTGAAGAAGTACATGTTCTCGTGATAGAAACCGTAGTGGCCACTTGTTTTCCATACGTCGGCGTTGTAGATATGCGGCGTGATTACCTCTTCATAACCACGTTCGTACAAGTCGCGTCGCAGCCATTCTTGCATGGTGCGGATAACGCGCGCGCCCTTAGGTAGGTAGAGCGGCAGCCCAACACCCGCCATAGGATCCATCATGTAAATACCCAGCTCACGGCCGAGTTTGCGGTGGTCGCGCTTCTCGGCTTCCTCTAGGTTATGCAGGTGCTCTTCAAGTTCTGCCTTCTTGAAGAACGCCGTGCCGTAGATGCGGGTGAGCATTTCGCGCGTTGCATCGCCCTTCCAATACGCACCAGCGACCTTCGTAAGCTTGAACGCACCGAGTTTACCCGTGGACGGCAAATGCGGGCCTCGACACAGATCCGTGAACGCGCCGATAGTGTATGTAGTAATGGTGGCGTCTTCATCGAGTTCGTTAATGAGTTCCACCTTAAACGGCTGATCGGCGAAGTGTTCAAGCGCTTCTGTGCGTGATACCTCACAGCGCACAAACGGCTCGTCAGCGCGTACGATTTCCGCCATGCGCGCTTCGATGCGCTCGAAGTCGTCTGGCGAGATAGTTACGCCATCAGGTAACTGGATGTCGTAATAGAAGCCATTCTCTACCGCAGGGCCAACCCCGAACTTCACGTCGCCGTACAGGTCTACGAGCGCCGCAGCCATCACATGCGCGGCAGAATGGCGAAGCAGCTCGAGGCCTTCCTCACTTTTCGCTGTGACGATAGCAACGGAATCGCCGTCAGAAACCGGAGTCGACAGATCGACCGGCACGTCGTCTACCACGCCCGCAAGCGCAGCCTTCGCCAGCCCTGCGCCGATAGAAGCGGCTACGTCGGCAACCGTGGCACCGCTTGGCAGCTCTTTGATGGATCCGTCGGGCAGTACGATGTTCATATTATGTTCCTTTCCTGCGCCGGGTGCGCACAGAGCACCTGCACATACTTCCGCTGCAGCGTTGAGTACCGCAGCGTGCTCATATTCACCCGCGCACATAACGCGGGGGATTCCACCTCGTTCGAACCGAGCTTACCCCCCATGGGGTGCACAGTTCGAAAAACGGGCCGCCTCCTTTCGGGAAGCGGCCCGCATGCAAACAGACTACGAACTCGCGGCAACAACACACCGCATCGCGCTCTGAATGCTACCGCTTACTGCGGCATTTGAGTTCGCGTATGCTGGGCAGCAGCACGGCGCTGACGCGGCGCGGCACCAACCGGAGTTGCGCAGAAGGGGCACACCGTCCACGCTGGGTCGAGCGCGTGATGACAGGCACCACACAGGTTCTTCAAACGCTGATGACAATTCGGACAGATCACGTAATCGGATTCGACCGGATAGCCGCAGCTCGCACACTCTCCATATTTCATGAGTTCCCGCTGCTTCAACGCCACCTCGAGCTCTTGCTCGTCGCGGTCAATCTGCAATAGTGGCGGGCGGAGCAGACAGTACGCGATAACGCCGATCAGCGGAACCAGAGCGAGAATACCCCAGACGTACCAAAATGTTCCGCGGAGGTAGGCATCGCGGATAACCCACACGATGGACAGCACATACAGAACCACCAGCATCACCACGATAGCGGTGAATGCGGCCTGGATTTCGGGCGTCCAGAGCTGCGACAGCAATTCTCCCATTTCAACCTCGTTTTCTCGGTCTACGATGAGATGCGGACCAAGCCACATCTCATCGCATTATAGCAAAGAAGCAAACTGCTCTGTTGTCGATCAGGAAATCTCTGCGAGCTGAGCATCAAGCCGAGCCAGTTTGTCGGTGAGGTCGGCGAGCTTTGCTTTGTCCTTCTCGATGATTTCAGGTGCTGCTTTCGCCAGAAAACCCGGATTTCCGAGCTTCTTCTGGAACTTGGCAACATCTTTCGCAAGTTTGTCGCGCTCCTTGCCTAAGCGGGCGCGTTCTGCCGCGAAGTCAACCAACCCTGACAACACGATATACACCTCAAGCCCTGGTGCCAGCGAAACGCTGGATTCTGCAGGCTTGCTCACATCTGCGCCAATAACCAGCGATGCGGTGTTACCCATGCCGCAAATGAGGTCGCGCTGCGCCTCGAGCAGTGCTGTGTCGGCACCTTCCGCCTTCACCACCACCGCAAGCTCGGTCTTCGGCGAAATACCGTAGCGGGCGCGCGTTGAGCGAATGGCGTTCACGCACTCGCACACCATCTGGATAGCGCGCTCAGCATCGGTGTCAACATAGCTCGAAAGCGCTTCGGCGTCGGGCCATGCCGCACCAATGAGGTACGGCGCATCTGTACGGTTAATAGGTAGCTGTTGGTAGATTTCCTCAGTCACGAACGGCATGATGGGGTGCAGCAGACGCAATGCCTGATCGAGCACGAATGCCAGGTTGCGCTGGCACACAGCACGGTCGGCAGCCGTACCGGCAAGGCGCGCCTTAGAAAACTCGATATACCAGTCACAGAACTCGTTCCAGAAAAACGCATACAGCTCACGTGTAATCTCTCCGAACTCGAAGTTCTCAAACGCCTCGTCAACACGGGCCACCAACCCCGCCAAGCGGCTGAAAATCCAACGGTCAGCTGGTGTTTCGGGCGCAGGCGCACCTGGCTCATAATCGTCCAAATTCATAAGCACGAAGCGTGCGGCATTGCGGATCTTGTTCGCGAAATTGCGGCTGCTTTCCAGCTTCGCTTCGTTGAACTTCAAGTCTTGCGCGCCTGTTACCTGCATGAGTAAGCCAAAACGCATGCCATCGGCACCATAGTCCTGCATAAGGCGCAGCGGATCGACGCCGTTGCCGCGGCTCTTGCTCATGGGCTTACCATCGGCCGCCATCACCGTGGGGTGAATGATCACATGCTCAAACGGGATGGTTCCCGTGCAGTACATCGATGACATCACCATGCGCGCCACCCACAGCCCCATAATGTCGCGTGCCGTGGACAGTACTTGCGTGGGATACGCCGTCCTGATTTCGGGAGCATCCATACCCGATTCGTTCCAGCCCATGGTCGCAAACGGCCACAACTGTGACGAGAACCAGGTGTCGAGCACGTCATCGTCTTGCCGGGTGGGTGCGCCGCAGACCGGACACACCTCAACGTCGTCCACACTGGCGTCTTCCCAACCGCATGCGTCGCAGTAGAACATAGGGATGCGGTGCCCCCACCACAGCTGACGCGAGATACACCAGTCCTTCAGATTTGCAAGCCAGTCCAGATACACCTGCTTCCACCGTTCGGGATGGAACTGAATGGTGCCATCTTCCACCACGCGCGCAGCGTCCTGCTTGAGCGCGTCCACCGCCACAAACCACTGTTCCGACTCCCACGGCTCTAGCTTGGTGTGGCAGCGGTAGCACGTCATGACGGAGTGATCGTGATCCTCCACCTTCTCGAGCAGCCCCAACTCATCAAACGCCGCAACAACCGCTTCACGCGCCTGGTCGCGATCCATACCAGAGAAGCGCCCATAGCCTTCCACCACGTGCGCCGTCTCATCGAAGATATTGATGCGCTCAAGACCGGCGTGTTCACCCATCGCCCAGTCGTTCGGATCGTGGGAAGGTGTCACCTTAACGCAGCCCGTACCAAACTCGGTATCAACGTGCCAATCGGCAAAAATGGGAATCTCTCGATCCACGAGCGGCAGCTTCACAGTTTTTCCCACTAGGTGGGCAAAACGCTCGTCTTTGGGGTTAACCGCCACACCCGTGTCACCGAGCATGGTTTCGGG
The DNA here is from genome assembly GCF_011038935.1 of Adlercreutzia sp. ZJ138. NCBI lineage: Bacteria > Bacillati > Actinomycetota > Coriobacteriia > Eggerthellales > Eggerthellaceae > Adlercreutzia > Adlercreutzia sp. ZJ138. The sequence goes on from NZ_JAAKEA010000023.1 coordinate 12,672, forward strand.
CCGTGTAGTTGCCACCACCAGGTATTCAAGCTCGTCAACGGGTTCGGTAAGCGGGTAACGCAGATACCACAAATGTCCCGACTCGTCCACGTATTCGGCCTCGTCATCGGCGATAGCAGTGGTGCAATGCGGACACCAGTTCACGATGCGCTTGCCGCGGTAAATGAGGTCGTGATGATACCAGTCAACGAAGAGCTTACGCACCGCGCGCACGTAGCCCGGCTCCAGCGTAAAGTGTTCGTCGTCGTAGTCGCACGAACAGCCCATGCCTTTGATTTGATCTACGATAGTGGCTCCGTATTCGCGATACCAGTCGTAACACGCATCAATGAACGCCTCGCGCCCGATTTCCATACGCGAGATACCCTCGTCGGCAAGCTTCTTGTCCACCTTAGTCTGCGTGGCAATGCCCGCGTGGTCGGTGCCGAGCACCCAGCGGGTGGGACGCCCCTGCATGCGTGCGCGACGAATGCAGGTGTCTTGGATCGTATCGTTTAAGGCATGTCCCATATGAAGCACGCCGGTGATGTTCGGTGGCGGAATGACGATGGTATACGGCTTCCCCTTCTGCTTGCCGAAGCCCTCACCGCGCTGGAAATACCCCGCGTCTTTCCACGCCTCGAACAGCGGGCGCTCATGCGCCGCGAAGTCGTAGTCGATCTTTTTCTCCTGCGTGCTCTCTGCCATGTCATGCTCTTTCATGCTCTCGTGCGCGCAGATACGGCATGTCTGCTTACCGCCGTCCTGGCGCGCGTTCCAACGAAAAGCGGACTCCTATCAAAAGGGCAGTCCACCACTGAGACAAGGATCCCCCCGTTTACTCGCTTACTCGCTTACCTTACGCACTCAACCCTTCAGATTCGCCGAATTCAGCCATCTGTTCTATAAACACGATCGTCTCCCCCAAAACGTCGCTCGCACGTACCACCACGCGCTTGACGCCTGTATGGTCAGGCAGCTCATACATGACGTTTTGCAGCACACGCTCACAGATGGAACGCAATCCACGCGCGCCCGTGCCGTGCTCAACCGCCTCGTGTGCAATAGCGGCAAGCGCTTCCGCCTCGAAGGTGAGCGCGGCGTTCTCAAACTCGAACATGCGCGTGTACTGCTTTACCAATGCGTTCTTCGGTTCGGTGAGAATACGCACGAGGTCTTCCTCAGACAGCTCTTGCAGCGACGTGACTACGGGAATACGCCCCACAAACTCGGGGATCATGCCGAACTTGTTCAAATCTTCGGGCAGCACCTGGGCAAGCAGCTCAGCTTCGGCGAGTTTCTTACTTTCGGGCAACTCAGATGCGAAACCCAACCCGTTTTTCCCCACGCGCTGAGCAATGATGTCAGACAAGCCCACAAACGCGCCGCCCAAGATGAACAGGATGTTCGTCGTGTCGATATGCAGTAGCTCCTGCTGCGGGTGTTTGCGCCCACCCTGCGGGGGCACGCTCGCCTCGGTGCCTTCAACGATTTTCAGCAGTGCCTGCTGCACGCCCTCGCCCGATACGTCGCGTGTGATGGATAGGTTTTCGGCCTTGCGGGCAATCTTGTCGATCTCGTCGATATAAATGATGCCAATTTCGGCGCGCGGAATGTCGAAATCTGCCGCCGTCATCAGCTTTAGCAGGATATTCTCCACGTCTTCACCCACGTAGCCCGCCTCGGTAAGCGTGGTGGCGTCGGCGATGGCGAAAGGCACCCGCAGCGTGCGCGCGAGCGTTTGGGCCAAAAGCGTTTTACCCGAGCCCGTGGGACCTAAGAGCATGATATTGCTCTTAGCAAGCTCAACGTCGCCCTCTGCAGCGACCGCACCCATACTGATGCGCTTGTAGTGGTTATACACGGCAACCGACAGCGCCCGTTTTGCCTGTTCCTGCCCTACCACGTGTTCGGAAAGCTTTTCGTAGAGTTGCCGAGGTGTGGGCAGGTTCTCCAACGGCGCAGGGGCTACAGCATGCGCGGCGGCAGCCCCCTTCTCATTCTTGGAAGCCGATCGGTTACGGCTAGACCTTCCGCTACGACCGGGCATTTGCTCATCGCTATCAATAGGCACGTTAAAGCCGGGAATCCCCAAACCCAAATCACTCAGCATAGCGTCGGCGCATACCGATATACACTCATCGCAGATGTTCACGCCGCTCGGCCCGGTTATCATCGCGGCAACCTGATGCGGCCGCTTCCCGCAGAATGCACAGTAGATGGGACCGTCGTCGTGACCCATCTGTTCATCGTCGCGTCGATCGTTCATTGAATTCTATCCACCGTCCTATTCGGCGTTCGCGGCACTGCGCGGCATGGCGATCTTGTCAACCAGGCCGTACTCGAGCGCCTCTTCAGCATCAAGCCAGTTATCGCGCTCGCAGTCGACGTGCACCTGTTCGGGCGACTTACCGCAGTGTTTGGCGATAATACCCTCCAAGCGGTCACGTGTCTTCCTGATTTCCTCAGCCATAATCTGGATATCGGTCTGCTGTGTGTGACCATCGCCCGTGCCGCCCATCGGCTGATGCATCATCACCTGCGCGTTCGGCAAAATAATGCGCTTACCAGGCGCGCCGCCCGCGAGCAGCGGCACGGCCATGGAGGCCGCCATACCAAGGCAGATAGTAGACACATCGCACTTCACGAACTGCATGGTGTCGTAAATTGCCAGCCCCGCCGACACGCTGCCGCCCGGCGAGTTGATGTACAGCGAGATATCCTTATCGGGATCGGCGCTTTCCAGATGAAGCATCTGCGCGACAACGGAGTTCGCCACATGATCGTCGATCGGCTCACCCAAGAAGATAATGCGATCGTTGAGCAGTCGCGAGTAAATGTCGTAGCTGCGCTCGCCACGCGGAGACTGCTCGATGACGTAGGGGATCAGTGCGGATTTCGTTTCGTAGCCCATGGGTCCTCCTAGGTTTCGTCTCGGTGCTTGTTTCTTATACAGTTGCGCGCATTCCGCTCGAATGCGCAAGGGGCCGCATGAGCGGCCCGTATGCCATCACGGCCTGCCAAACGCGCCCAAGCACGCCCAGCAGGCCGCCATGCAATGTGTCTAAAGCCAAGGCGATGTTACTCGGCCTTCTCGGTAGCCTCCGCTGCCTCAGTGACCTCGTCGGCCTTCTTCGCGGCCTTCTTGGCAGCCTTCTTCTTGGCAGGCTTAGCCTCGGTAACCACCGCGCCGTCCATCAACTCCATAGCCGCGCGGGAACGCAGGATACCCTGGCGCACCATGTGCAGCTGGCCATTTGCCGTCCACTCCTTTTCGAGCTCCTTTGGATCCTCGGCACCGCTCTTGGCGAACTCGGCGGACACTTCCTCGCTCGTAACCACGTACTCGTTGTGGCGTGCCCACGCATCAAGCGCCATATCCTGGCGAGTGATGTCAGCTGCCTGCTTCTTCACGTCATCTTTAAACTGGTCGGTGGTCAGGTTGTTGGCAGCCAGGTACATGTCGAACGTCAAGCCCTGCATCTGCAGCTGTTGGAAGAAGTTCTGCAGCAGCTGACCTTCCTGCTGCTCACAGAGAGTCTCAGGGATATCGCCCTCAAGACGCTCAGCAAGCTTCGCCAGACACGCGCCTTCCTTAAGCGCTGGCATGTTCATTTTTTTCTGCGACTCAATGCCGTCATGAACGCGAGTGCGCAGGTCTTCCACACTCTCGAAGTTATTCTCCTTCGCCCACTCGTCAGTAACCTCAGGTAGTACGCGCTTCTTCACCACGTTAACCTTCACCTCGAAGGCAATCTTTTCGGTCTTGCCGGAAAGAGCGCGAAGCAGAATCGGCGGCTCGGCAGGCATATCGATGGTAAACGAGACGTCCTGACCCTTCTTCAGGCCAACCAGCTGCTCGTCAAACTCGGCAGGCAACATGTCAGAACCCAAGGCGTACGTGCGAGATTCACTGGTGAGCGTGGGAAGTTCCTCGCCGTCGTCATCGGTTGCCTTGATAGCAATATCCACGACACTGTCGGCCTTCACCTTGGCGTTAGCAGAAGCGTCTTCGAGCGTGGAAAGCTGCTCGCGGAATTCTTCGATCTGCTCGTCAACCTCGTCGTCAGTAACCTCTTCGGAGGGAAGCTCGATCTCGACAGACTCGTAGCTGGTCAGCTCGAAATCGGGAATGCGATCGAACTCAACAGTGAACTCGTAGGGTGCCCCAGCTTTCACCAGCTCATCGGCATTGACGGCGGGCTGACCCATAGGATATAAGCCACTCGCGTCGATAGCCAGCGGGTAATTGGTGTTAACCAGCTCATCGGTGACAGCTGCGCGCACAGCATCCTTACCAAGCATGTTGTCAATAACCGGACGCGGGGCGCGACCCTTGCGGAATCCGGGGAAGTTATATCTGTTGGCGAATTCCTTGTACGTCTTCTTGATACCGGCATCAACGTCTGCCGCCTCGATGGTAACGGTCACCTTCGCACGGTTGCCTTCCATCGCCTCAACTTTAGTTTCCACGTATGTTTCCTCCATTGTCCTTACATCGCCTTGCGGCACATGCGAGCCCGCAGTGCGCACGCTGCTTGCCACGGAATGCCGCCGCATTACGCGCTTCGGGCACACCAACCACAAATTATGGCACATAAACCCCGCATCGGGAAGAAAAATGCACACGTTCACAAGAACGGAAAACGCCCCTTAATTGCCAAACTTAGTGCAGGAACCTACACTAGCTTTGACAATCAACCCCCCTATGCCGTACCCTTAAGTACCCTATGTCGTACAACTATAGTGTTCGCGACACGCGCGTCGCACTCACCGGCTTGACTACCTAACCGCCTTGATCGTTCGCTTATACCGTTTAAAACAGGCTGCGAGATTACTTCTGCTGCATCACCGAACAGTACAAACTCGGCGATATCCTGCACATCCTTTTACCCTGACGTATCCTGATGCGATCAACCTTTAGGTTAAGAGCACTCGCGATTTCGAGTTCGGCCTCTGTGAAGCATGTTGCAATGACAGATTCCCTCGCACATCCGAGAAGATCATACATGCGTATCGTGTCCTTCGTACGAATACGTTCCCTTTGATCATTATTGCATTTCGTAGCATCAAAATAGTCCTGTGAGGGGAAGAACCCGTTTACGAATCCAACGAGCACAACAACGTCGACATCAAGTCCGAATGACTGCTCGTAGGTCCCTAGCTTTACCGAACAACCGTCGTGAGCGAACGACGGATACGCAAGCCGCTTTAGTACGTGAGACTGAAGCTCGGCCGCATCTGCTCCCTCATCAACCGGGCTGCACATTGCCACAACCGCCTCAGGAACCTCCTCATCATCTGAGCGCGCTACAAAGCAGGCGAGCGCTTTGAGCAGTTCCATACCCTTTAGACCCTCAACTACCGAAGCAATTCTTTTGCTTTCTCGATACAGTTCAATCACCTGCCGTTGATTATAAGTGGCGTCACCGCAACCCATCTGCAACTGGTCAAGGGCGGTACTCACGTCTATGCCGATCGCTTCGTGAGCTGTGCGCAGCTTTTCGAACACAGGGCTGTTTGCTAAATGGTCCCCCATACCGCACCATGCTCGAAGAGCAAGTGAGTCATTGGGATCAACCGCAAGAGACAGAGCTGTAAAAACGCGAGCAGCTTTACAAAACGCAACATTACGAATGTCTCCCCCTAAAAGGCTCGCAGACATCATACAATCAACAGCAAGACCTTCAGTAAGAAGAGCACGCTTGATGTTTTTCAACCACGCCCTGTTCGGCGCAGCAATATAAACCGACGACGGATTAATACCCGAAGACACCAAAGAACTCACGCGAGCAGCAGCTCCCCGCAGCTCTTCCTCTGGTGAATCAAACGACAGGATTTCAACGCTTCCTGTTTGAGCGTTTTCCGAAAACACACAAGGAAACACTCCTTTAAAACAAGGCTCTTTGAGAAGCGCGTTTGTCAACTCTGTCATAGAGGCACTACGATGAGTCCCCTCAAGCCGCTCAACGACAACTTCAGGGTCAGTCAGAAATTCGGTAAGCCCCTCTGTAAAGGGGAAGGATTCATATACGGTTGTTTTGGAAAGGGGATCCCCAGCAATGCAAATCGACTCTTCAGCAATAAGAAGTGCGATTGTTTGAGACGCCCGGCTGATCGCCTGGTAATCATCAACAATCACATGTTTGCGAGACACTGCGTTCAATCGCCCTGGACGCGATTTCAGGTACTTGACACACCAATTTGAAATCTCCGGTTCCAACAAGCCACGAACCATGGAAAGACTTCCTTTGAGTATTGAAAAAACTCCTTTTTCTTCACCGTTGATAAGCCAACTCGGATCTTCATCGGCAAGCTCGGTTAAACCCCTGTAGAAAAACTTGAGCATCTCCTTGAGTCGACCAGTCCTTAATCCGGACGTTTTAATGTCTTCAAAAAGCACGCTTTCCTCAAACGGTGCCAACAATCGCGGCTCTCGCCCCGTGAAAGCCCGCGCGTCTTCACGAGCGAGAACATCAAGAGCAAATGAACGAACAGACATGATGGCAATATCGGATGAAGGCAGGCCAACACAAGAACGAAGGCGATCACAAAACGATTGAGCAGAATCGGGCGTTGCACACAGAACGAGAATATCCTCAGGCGAGATTCCACCCTCCAACATCTCACGAACCCTACCCACAAGTTGTTGTGTTTTTCCCGAACCAGGAAAACTAGTAATCGCGCACCTTTGCGCACACCTTAAAGCCATATCAGCCATTGCTTTATCCTTTCCAACCATGCTCTAGTGAATCTCCTTTCGAGCGGAAGGCGATTCGCCCCGTCCCTTGCCAAACCGCCTTCCGCTCGAAACCCTACGTCGCGCTAGCGCGACGTAGGGTAGGCATGTTGCTTAGTTCCTTTCTTCCCTCTGTTCTATGAAAGAAACTGCATGCTCGGCTGCTTTCTCATTCTTCGAGGCCAAGAAGGGCATACTGATCGCGCCTGCAGGGCAAGCGTCTACGCAGGCACGGCATTTCGTGCACTCGTTCCATGGTGCCCCCAGCTCGGGATGGCGCGGATCAATGCGTACTTCGCAAGCCTCAGCGCACTTTCCGCACGTCGCTTCACGAGAGCTCTCCAAGCACTTTGTGTCGTTGATGGTCGGTTTAAACGTCTTGTTTCCCTTGGCGACAAGACTCATAAGAGCCGAAAGCGGGCAGATCTTGGAGCACCATTTACGGAAAAGTACCACTTCAATAAGGAGCAAAATCGACACTATAACAATCGACCAGGTAACATCCCCACCGCCGAACAGCAACATAACTAAAAGCACCGTCGCAAACGTCAAACCGATGGGACATATCAGACAAAACACTGGGAACCCGAATATAGCGGCCGAGAGCAATGTGCCTCCCAATACGATGTGCCGCGAGTCGAATTGTGCACGCAGATCTTCGCAGGACGAACATCCCTCTTTCGAACGACAACCCTTAAGAAAAGCACGCTCTGTCTCGGTCAGGGGTACCGTCGAATTGCCAGCCCCCTTCCCTCCGGACTTCTTAAACGCATCACGAAGCTTCGATACAACAGGGACAGGACACACCCAACCGCAGAAAGCCCTACCAAGAAGCAGGATGACAACAACCGCAATAACAAGCGAAATAATCGCGCGGGGCACAATCGTCTTTGACGCGAGCATGGTTGTCAGCGCACCCAGCGGACAGAGTAGCGAAATGTCCTGCCAGCCAATTGCTGAAAGCGTTCCAATGCCGACATTAACTGCATACCCAATTGCGATTATCACAATAACGGCAAGCGAAACAAGCACGCGCAAAGTGGTCGTTTTCATGGCATGCCTCCTATTCCCCGTACGGACGAACAACAATGGCTCGCTCAGTAGCTCCCAGTGAAATGGATGCATTTTGCAAGGAAACGCAAACTGCCTCACACGCGCCGCACCCGTTACACTTTTCTGGAATCACATACGGCCGATTGTTCTCATCAAGACCCATGGCTTCATACGGGCAGACGTCGTAACAGAACCTGCATCCGATCATGCGATAAGCCAAGCAGGTTTCCATATCGAGCTCAGCCTTACCAAGGATCGTTTCTTCGACCGTTGCTCCTTCAGGCAACTTAAGTGCCTGCGTCGGACACACCTCAGCACACAGCGGAACACCGCCGTTGGCCTCCTCGCACCAGTCACACCAACTCTCCGAGAAGTTCAGTTCTGGTGTTCTCATGCCGAGTATGCCGTTTTCAACATGGGAGGGCCTAATCACACCATGCGGACATATCTCAAAACATTTTTGACACCGAATGCACGCCGAAATAAGCTGATCTTCATCCTGCCCGCCTGGTGGCCTTACGACAGGCGTGCTGCCAACAAACCTCAATCCACCAAGACCAAGCACGGCGGCAGCCCCCGCAACGCCCACACAAAGCGTACGACGCGACATACCAACACCCGCTTCGCTTCGAGCTTCCACCTCGCTTACAACCGCCTCGTTCTTCTCTTCTTTCTTCATATCTCTATTCTCTTTCTCGAATTCGAACATACCGAAACGCTACTTTTCCTCAAGCTCTCCTTGAACTTCCGAAAGTGTATCGGCAAGAAAAACCTCTTCAGTCTCTAAGAATCCGTCCGTTAGAAAAGCCAAGCCCTTGTAGAGATCTGTTTTAGCAAATCGGCGCATATCGGCTGTAAGCATAGGCGTCCAAGATACAATGTGGTCTTCAAGGAAGTTTCTCTGAGTCATAAACAGCGAAATAGCCTGCTGCTCATCGCCATCCCGCAAAGCCTTTGCGGTACGAAGCGCGAGAATCTGCATAAACTCAAGCTCCACAGCAATGTGGTCTTCGCTTTCCTTCCACGTCTCGTTCTTTTCAAGTCCACAGCTTTGATACACAGCAAGCACCTCGTCGCGAGCATCCTGCATAAGTAGGCGCCTTTCCGACGTATATACCGACTCATACGGATACGAGGCAGAGAAGGCGTCAATGCCATGCCCGATAAAAACGCGAACATAGTCGACTGCAAGATCGGTTAGGCTGTTCTCCCAAAGATTGCTCAAGTATTTCGCAATCAGGCGATACCCTTCATCAACAAGGTCGTTTCCCGTCGAAGCAGGAAACCTCATGGCCTTCATTTCAGAAAGAAGCTCCTTGTCAACTTCGACGCGATATAACCGGGCAATCATGCCGTACGTCGCCGCTCGGCTTTCACAAAGCTGAGCGAGTGCCATCGCAGCTTCCCCGCCGATCATGACCTCGTCGTTTGCTACGTTATTCGTAGTCATTACAATCCCCCTTATTCTTCGTCAGACAGATCGGATACCGCGGGCATAAAAGCAGTCGGCAGCTCAATATCGGCAAGATCACACTCAAGGCCGACGATTCCTATTTCGGTTGCAACCCACGCCTTCCCACTCCATGCAAGGGCATCGCATTTCTCTAGCCTCTCGGCAAAGAACGTGGAATACCTCCGAGGATTCTGGACAATCTCATCATCGTCGACAGCCGCACCAAGCTCCGCCGTTGTTGCCCCTCCCTCGCAAGAGCACAGGTAAAGAATTCTTTTGTAGATTGACAGATACATCTCATCTGTTACGAACAACTCACGTAAACGCTCAAGTGGGCGGTCAGATTCCAAATACTCAACGCCTACGTCGGTTGTCTGCCAGTAGGCAACCGGCGGGTCTACCGTCTCGTAGTACTCAACGCCATCAATGGTGACGAGCTGAGGCTCCATTTCCATCTCAACGTAATCAGAACCGTCTTCAGCTACCAGATGAAGAGCTCCCGCAGCCTCAAGATGCTCACACAGGCTCGCAGCGGTGAAAACCGAATAATCGTTGCGCTGTTTTTCGTCCACGCGCGCGTTAACGTCCGCAACAAGTCGAGGCTCTTCACAGAAAGAGAGGATGTCAAGCAGAACACGGCGTCGTGACTTCATATGATCGAACAGGTCGGCAGTACGAACCGAAGCAGGCCTGGTATCGACCGCAGCAGCAGGCATTGCCGCTGTTGCGGCGCTTATCTCCTGGATAGAAAGAGATCCGGGTTCTTCGTCGTAATCCTCATCGTCGTCTTCATCATCAATGAGAGACAGTGGGTCGAAATCAGCGTCAGCTTCGTTACTCGGAAGAAAATCGAACTGGGAAGAATCGTAATTCATGTTCTCCGCCCTTCGGACAAATGCTTGCGTTCGGCACAACAGCACCGCAGACCTCACCCCTGAGATCTGCCCTTTTGCAAACATGTCCGCACGAAACGCTCGAGCGGAATTAACCCCAAGGCGCATAATACGACCCTGAAACAGATTGGTCAATACCCAATACACTGCCGTAAGCCCCTTATTCACACCCCTTGAAAGCCACTGAATGCTCTCTCAGGCCTTAACTCAACACTAGTTGACAAAAATGTCATTAATACTGATACTGTCCTCTTAGGGTTAGGGGTAGTTAGTTTCATTGTCTAAGCAAGGAGACACTATGACCATGATTCGACCTACTCTGCATTTACTGATGGATCTTGACGAAAGGATCTACACTGACGAACTAGCGGCTGATATCAAGCGCTCGTACATGCATATCGCTCCCACATCCGTCATAACCCATACAAGCAACGACGATAACGTGTGGAATTTCATTCGTCTTAAAGCGCTTGCCAGCACTCCCTATTGGGACAAACTAGATGAATGCCAAGACCAGACGTGGCGCGACTCAATGCCTCGCTGGATGCGTAACAGCTTCTATAAGACATCCTCAGCCATGCTTGCATTCAACAACGTGAACGAACGCCATCTTGACTCTCTTGCCTTCTCTTGGATGGAGGTTGAGTTTAATGAGGCTATGACCATAGTTATCCGCCTCGATCATACTTCTAAAATACCCGTATGCGCTGATCAGATCATCGAACAGGTGCGAAATGCATGCGCCGACAAGCTGCTCGGCAAAAACCCCGTTCGCGTTTGGGCACCGTCCCCAAACAGCTACATAGAGCAAGCGGCCGCCCATACCGTCGAAACCGACATGCCAGCCGACGAACCCGACAAAGAAGAGGCACCCGAAAAAAGAGTCGTGGTAGAACCTTTCGATATCGACTACTCAACTTGGCTCATCGAGCGAGAAGATGGGAGTACTTCCGAAATCGCAGCGCCCTACGACAATGCGTCTGCAAAGTAACGGGGGGCAGAGCATGTCAAGCGCCAGCAACATCATCAACCTTCTCGACAAGCTAGAAAGTCTCAATCTCGTAATCGACCGAGAAAGATGCGTAACCGTCCGCAACAGAAACGCAGGCTGTCAGCGATGCGCAGAAGCCTGTCCAAGCGGCTGTATAACTATTCGAGACAACGAAATAATCGCTTCGCCTGAAAAATGCATCTCATGTGGAACATGCGCAAGCGTCTGCCCTACCGGAGCCATCTTACCCAAATCACCTTCAGACTCAGAACTCATGGAGAAATGCCAATCGGCTCTGCACGCAACCCAAGGTAAACCCGTCATCGCCTGTCGTCATATTCTCGACGCAGCAAATGGCCTCTATGATCCCGAGAAGGTCGTTAGCGTTCGTTGTCTCGGACGCGTTGACGAGAGTCTTCTCGTATCGCTTGTCTCTCTTGGAGCAGAACGAATAACCCTCGTGGCAACCGGTTGCGAAGAATGCCCTCATGAACGAGGTGCGCAAGCTGCAAAACAGGCGTGTCTCGCAGCTAACCTACTGCTTAAGACATGGGGAAGCAACACCAAGATTCAAGCAGTAAAGAAACTTCCTTCCCGCATCCGTCTCGATCGCCCTGCTGAATACGACAACAGCCGCAGAGAGTTTCTTTCAGAATTGAAAGGCGGCGCCAAGACGGCTGCTAGCCTCTCTGTTGATTTCGCCTTGAAGAAGGTCGATACCGCAGAAGAAGACGTATCTAATGATCCTTTGATCAAAGTAAACGAAAACGGAGTTCTCCCCCAGGGATTCCCCGAGCGCCGGAAGCTTCTTCTTGATGCGCTCGACAACCTCGGCGAACCGGAAGATGCGACAATTGCATGCAGGCTTTGGTCATCTGTCGACATTAATGTCGATCGCTGCTCCTCGTGTCGCATGTGTGCAACCTTCTGCCCCACTGGTGCTATCTTCAAGTTCCATACAAAGAAGGGACATATCGGTGTCAAGCATCGCCCTCGTCAGTGCGTAAGCTGCGGCACCTGCTCGAGAATCTGCCACACCGGTGCCCTTCACCTCTCTTCTGAGGTATCTACCGAAGCGATCACATCAGCAAGCGTCTCACGGTTCGTCATGAAGCCAGTCGACAATCCACCCAGTCACCCTCAATCCATCGTAAGGTCATTGCGTAAGCTTATAAAAAACGACCAGGTTTACGAACGCTGATTCATTCGCTTACGCGCTTGCGTTTAAGAGGTGTCGCTTAAGTAGTTATCGGTTCTACTTGAACGACACCTCTTCTTTTGAGATTAAGTCTTACCGGTCATCTAGAGGCGAGGCTATATCAAGAAGCTCCTGTCTTGAATGGATGCTGAGCTTTTTGTATATGTGCTGTACGTGAATATTGACAGTTCCCTTCGACAGATAGATCTCTTCAGCAATACGGGCGGAGCTCCTTCCCTCCGCCAAAAGGATAAATACTTCAGTTTCCCGCTCCGTAAGCCCATACTGCTCAGCAATATCCATACGACGCTTTTCAAGCTCATCGCGAACTGAAAGCTTGCGATCGAACTCAGTAAGCAGGTGTACATCACGCTCGGTGAACACGAGGATGTACACGAAGACTAAAATAACGGCGGCAGCCTGGATGAAAGCAAGGTAACCCATCGGCGACGAAGCGGCAACTTCAACGGGTACGATTCCAAATAAGCCGAGGATGATTAAGTTCGGAATACGCTTAAGTGCTTCAATGATCCCGAAAACAAATACAGGAGACAAGCCAGTGCGCGCGCAAATCTGACATTCGCAGATAAACACTAGAGATCTGAAGACTGCATTACTGACGAATACAACACCGGATGCAAATGCAGAATTCTCATTCAGAACAGGCAGTGCCAGGATACAAATCAAAGAGAACAGAAACGATGTGCGATAGAGGGATACTGTATTGAACTTACCGTAAGAAACGCATGACAAAGCAAGGATAACTACGGCAAGAACCGACAAGAGCAGCACTGCAGCAAAATCGATACCAAAAGAGTCACCCCTGCCAAAGGTTTTCGCTATACCATTGATCGAATAGAACAGTAAAACCATGACGACAAGTTTACCTACGAGCGCCCAGTACCTATTCAGGTCATCGGCGCCAATAATCGACAAAGCTGCGAAGTCATCAGACGCATGCGCACCAACGCTAAGCAGTCCGACAATAACCATCGGCAAACAGAGCACGAGAATGAACAATACGCTCTGCGGTAGAAGATAGCAAAGCGACGCAGCAATAGTCGACCCCACAAGGGCGACAAACACCAGAGGAGCCAGATCTTTTCTGCTGGCAAAGAATATGGCAAGCATAAGAAGGATTGTTGCCGACCCAAGGCCCGTAAGTACCCCTCCCAAGAGGACAGATGTCGGCGCAACATCTGGACCTGCAAAGGGAAAACTTGTCAACACTGTTCCCAACGTACAGAAAAACACAGCGCACATGGAAACAAACGGTTTCGAGAGCCACTTCTCAGCCCGTTCATGCATAGCCGCACACATAACGAGCATGAGGCCGTTCGTGACCTGCGAAACGTCTCGTGCTAACACGTAAAGATCCTGCGTTTGCACAAACACATCCGACCCAGAAGAAGAGAAGTTGAAGTGAATCCACAACATGAAGCAGAAATACGAAGCTGTGAGAATAGCTTTCTGCTGCACTCCATCTTGCATGTACTCACGTAGCGCATATTCGCCAATCCTTAGTTTTAATCTCACCTTTTCGGTGCTCATAGAGCCCCCTCTCAGAGCATCTCTTGCACTTGATTATAGAGTTTTCCGAGATGAAAGCATATATACACTTTCTATATATATGCCGTTTCAGCACCAGAAGAACCTATATAAAATAGCCTTTTCAAAAAACTTCATCTATTCAATATTTACCCGCACAAACCCTAGCTCATACCATCTCACAAGAGAAGCGTGCGCCCAAACGGAAAGGGGGACAAATAGTGAGCGCACGTTCGAAACGTAAAACAAAAGAGACAAGGAAGAAGGGAGATTGCTTATGGAAAGGGCGAAACCATCTCGCTTTACCATGACACGTAGAAGCTTCCTCAAGACAGCCGCCATCACCGGTGCCGCCGCCAGCCTTGCAGGCACGTCTGCTATGACCGCATTGGCAGATTCCGATACCGTCGAGCAAACATCCACCGAAGTCAAGCGTATTCGCACCGCCTGTCGTGGATGCGGAAAGATGGAGTGCGGCGTATGGGTAACCGTCGAAAACGGCCGTGCTGTAAAGATCGAAGGTGACGATAGCGCTTGGCAGTCCAATGGCAACTGCTGCACAAAGTCGCAGGCTTCCCTCCAGGCAGCCTACCATCCTGACCGTCTTCGCTACCCGATGATCAGGACAAACCCTAAAGGATCAGACGACCCCGGCTGGAAGCGCGCGACCTATGACGAAGCGTTCGCCGCAATCATCAACGGCATGAACGACGTCGTTGACAAGTATACCAACAAAGGCTTCGTGTCAATTGAAGGCACCAGCCGACTGTACGCATCCTCCTGCTCACGTGCATACCGAGATTTGTTTGACGGCCTCAATTCGGCAGCCGCCACGCAGATCTGCAAGGGTCCACGCCGGGAAACAGGTGCTATGACTATCGAGAATGGTATCCATTGGCAAGCTGTTGTTGACTATCCAAAAGTATATGTACAGTGGGGAACTGACCAGACTCAGTCCAACTACGACGAAGCATGTCGAACCACCGTCGAAGCCGCCCAGCGCGCTGAAATATTCATCTCGATTGACCCGCGAGTGAGTAACTGCGGACATTCCGCCGACTACCACCTGCCCCTTCGCCCTGCAACCGACCTGGCACTTGCTCTTGGTTGGACACGTATCGTCATCGATCGAGAGCTCTACGACGACTTCATTGTTAAGTACTATTCCAACGCGCCGTTCCTCGTATGCGATGACATCGAACCCTCTGGATGGATCGGCGTCAAGGGAAACATCTCGGCTAAATTTCCGGTAAACACCCGCCTTTTGAAAGAAAGTGACATTGTTGAGGGCGGCGATGTCCACAAGTTCATGGTGTGGAACAACGCAACCGGCAAGCTCGCCTGGTTCAACGCCGACGAAGGAGCCGAGAAACCCGGCCTATGGGAAGGACAAACAGACTACAACATCCCGACAACCGGCTGGGAATACGAGCGTGGTGGTTGGGTTCCAGACTACCCCGAGCCCCCCGAGGGTATTGATCCGGCTCTATGGTGTGAAGACCCGGACGGATTCACCGTTACCTTGAAAGATGGCCGCCAGGTTAAATGTAAAACTGTCTGGCAGCGCTACTGGGATGACTGCGTCTCTGAGTGGACTCTTGAAAAGACCGCAGAAACCTGCGATCTCGATCCGAAGCTCATCGAAGATGCATGTCTCGCATGGGCAACCCGCATCGATCCGCGCTGCGGCAACGGTGGTCTCAACGCTCAACTTGCTCCCGAACAAACGGGCCGTTCCACCCAGACCTTCCGCGCAATCTACCTGCTATTCTTCATGACCGGCAACTACGACGAACCCGGTGGGAACCGCGGCATGACCCGCAACAGGTGCGCCAGCGCCATCCCACCCTACACCGCCTCCAAGTACTCCACCCAATCTGCTCTCTCCTTCACCGAAGGCAAGTACGCTGGTACCGAGGAATCCGAGATGGAGAAGCGCAAGGATATCGTCGGTGGCGACAAATTCCCGCTTACGAAATGGTGGAACACTTGGTGCGACTCTACCTCTATCTGGGAAACTTGCCACACAGGAGAGCCTTACCCCATCAAGGCTGGCACCTGCGGCGCAGGTGACTTCATGAACAACTCCAACGCCATGTATGCGTGGGAGGCCATCATGGACTTCGACTTCTTCTTCGTTGTCGACCTATGGCATACCCCAGGCAGCCGTCTAGCCGATGTTATCCTACCCGCCAATCATTGGCTTGAGTGCACGGGTTGGCTACGCCAATCCCAGGGATCCTCTGGTGCCTTCGGCGCAAACGTACCCTGCATCGAGCCCCCCAGCGGCGTTTATTATGAGCCCGATCTGGTCAAGAACCTCTACAAGGCCGCAGGTCGTCCGTTCTTCGATCCAGAAGAAGGCGACCCGTGGGATCGTCCCTTCACGGACGCGCTCGACAAGCACGTTGCCAACATGGGAATGTTCGACAGCTGGGAGGAGTTCAAAGAAGAGTTCCAGAAGCACGGATGGTGGCAAAGCAAGGATGTCTATCCCGAAGACTGGGGTACGTACCGCCGTTACATGATGGGCTATCTCCGCAACGGCAAAGGTGGAAATAAGGCCCTGATGTATGACGGAATCCCTGGCACAAGTCTTCCGACCATGAAGGTTGAATTCTGGTCCACCATTATGGAAAGCCTTGTTCCTGGTGCCAACGCCGAGCTGCCTGTTTATGACGAGCCTCCCATGAGCCCTGTATCAACCCCCGAACTATTCGAAGACTACCCGCTCATTATGACAACCGGTCGACGCATTCCGGTTTACTTCCACAATGAACATCGACAGCTTCCGTGGTGCCGCGAGATTTGGCCAGCACCCCGCGTGGAAATTAACCCGGCTGATGCTGCTGCCGCGGGCATTGCTCAGGGCGACTGGGTGTGGATCGAATCCGCATGGGGCAAAGTACGCCAGTGTGCCGATCTGTTCCATGGCGTTAAGCCTGGCGTTATCAACTGCGAGCATCAGTGGTGGTTCCCCGAGCTTAACGACGCAACCAAGGGCTTCGACCTTTGCAATATCAACAACATCAACAACAAGAACGCGCAGGATCCGTACTGCGGATCGTGTCAAGTTCGCGGCATCCCCGTGAAGATCTATAAAGCTACGGCGGAAAACTCCCCGTTCGGCAATCCCGTTCCCTGCGGTGCCGATGGCACGGAGATCATCCACGACGCATCCGACCCGCGTTTGAAGCAGTGGAAGAAGGCTTGCGACAAGATCGCAGCTGATCCGAGCCTCGGCGAGTCCTTCTCCGACCTTCATCAGGACTCCAACAAGTGGGAGGTGTTCTCGTCATGACGCAATACGCAATCGTAACCGACCTTGAAAGATGTGTGGGATGTCTTGCTTGCATGACCGCATGTAAGATGGCTAACGACGTGCCCATTGGTAGTTTCTGGAACAAGGTCATGCGCATTGGGCCGAACCCAAAGTACGAAGGAGCTATCTCCCCTGATGTGGAAATGTACTTCCTTCCCGTTGGTTGCCAACACTGCGAGGATCCAGAGTGTGTGAAAGTGTGCCCCACCGGCGCATCTCGAAAACTCGAAGACGGCACTGTTCAGATCGACAAGTCCAAGTGTATTGGCTGTCAGTTCTGCGCCATGGCCTGCCCCTACGGCGTACGCTACCTGAACGAAGAAGAGCGAGTCGTCGAGAAATGCACACTGTGCGAGCAGAAGATCGCCCAAGGTGAACTACCTCAGTGCGTTATCAATTGTGGTGGCCGCGCGCGGTGGTTTGGTGACCTTGAAAAAGGAATCGAAAACTTCGAAGCGTACGACGAGCCAAAAAGCCTTGAGGGTGGCCTGTCCTACGAGGACATGTGTAAATCTCGCGCTCGCTTGGGAGACTACCTTGAAGACTTTGATGAATCCCAAGTTTACGCCCTTCCTAACGTCGGCAACGAACCTGCTTTCCGTTACATCCTTCGCAAGCACACGTGGCAGGGAGAGGAGGAATAATGGAACTTCAATGGCCCCTTATCATCTTCACCACTCTCGTAGCCTGGTCTGCCGGCTTGTTCGCCAGCCAGTGCGTCTTAGGTCTCAAGGGTATAGCATCTAAAGCTCAAATGCCCGCATGGATCGCCTCAGCAGCTTTGCTTGCAGTTGGCGGTATTGCAGTCTTCTTCCATCTGGAGCATTGGGACCGCATCTTCAACGGTTTCGGAAATCTGACCTCCGGCATTGCTCAGGAACTCATCGCTATCGTCGCCCTTGCCATTGTGGCCGTAATCTACTTGGCAATGATTCGTAAAGGCGATGGCAAAGCCCCTGCGTGGATCGCCATTATAGGTATCGCCGTAGCTGCAATCCTTGTGATTGTCATGGCTCACAGTTACCTGATGGCCTCCCGTCCGGCTTGGAACTCACTGTTGTGGGTACTTGCCGTGCTGGGCAATGCCTGCGTACTCGGCCCTGCCACCATGTCTGCAATTATCGCTGCCGTTGACAAGGAAACTGACATGAAGCTGTCCGACCTCATGTTGCTTGGTGGTTCAGCCGTAAATGCCGTAACGACTGTTGCTTATATTGCCGCTGCTGCTGCGGCAACAAGCGCGTTCACTACAATCGGCTACAACTTCGACCCGGTTCACCCCACGAAACCTCTTGCCGACGCAGCCGCCTATTCCCCTTTCGCTGGCGATTCAATGATCCTCACCATTGTTGCAATCGTCAGTGCGATTGCTGCCCTCGCTGTCGCCTTCCTTGCGAAGAAGCAGGGTAAGCAGGTTATCTGGGGCTCTGTCGCGGCAGCATGCGCCTTCGTCGGCGCCCTAACCCTGCGCATGGTTTTCTACAACATGGGTGCAAGCGTATTCATGTTCTTCTAAGGCCATTCATATCTATGGCACCACCCCCTCGGTGCCATAGATACACTGCTCTTTTGCAAAACAACACCCCGCCCGTCTCGACACCCCCTCCCGGGACGGGCATCCTAAAAAGCCCCCAATGGGTGCGACTCGCCAACCCCTAACCCCTTGCAAACAGCGAGTCGTCCCCGCTGGGGGCTTTTGGGAATGATCAGTCACCAGTATATATTGCTGTCCCGCTATCGCCGTTAAAACAAAGTTTCGGCAAAAAGGCGGATGAATGTCGCGAAAGTCTTTTGATGTACGGCAAACAACGGGTATCATAACCCAAGACAAAGGAAACGCGATTCGCACATGCAGGACGGTCACATGGTAACTTCTCTGAACATACCCCAGGAACGAGAGCTTCACCGATTGCTCGAATACGAGCGCACCACGTGTGGCGCAGGCGGCGAGGCGATGTTCCGCTGTGCCTTCCCTTTGCTTGAGAACAACACGTTACAAACAGAGCTCATCGAAAAGGGCATGCTCGCAGTTCGCGCTGACCAACATCGCGGAAGTGTGGTCGTTATCACCAGCGACGGTTACTCATACTTCGCCGAGTTGCAACGTAGCGAAATGGAGCACGCGCGCGAGCAACGCCGCGAAGTGCGTATTGTCACCTACTCGGTCATGCTCGGTGCCATCTGCGCCATTGTCGGCTTCATCATCGGCCACATCTTCGCCTAAAGAAACGATAGGGCTTAGTCGTGCAGCACAGGAGAAGAGGAACACCTGTCTGCATAACACGAGCACGCCACGTTTTTGCCACTAACCGCCACGCCCCAGAAAAGAGTGCCCTCCCTTCCGGAGTGCGCTCCTGCTCCATATACGCGATCGCGAGCCTGAGCGAGAGCAGCGCGAGCCAATTCGTCTAGGTTCTCGGCCTTGGGCGTATCGGGTCTTGCATACTTAAGCTCAAGAACGATAACAGGTCGACGATCGGGATCGATCGGCTGAACTCGCACATCAAAACGGCCTTTACCGGCCTCACGGTTGGATATTGGATCCTCGTAGCCGCGCATGCCAAACAATAGTCCCAACACGAGCATATGGTAGCTGTTCTCGCGCGTCAGGTCGAAGCAGCTGGCCGACTCATACAGGACACCCTTAAACTCTTCGGTAGCCACGTCGGCCTCGCCCTCCGTCAGGGCTCGGTGCAGTTCGACAAGCCGACCCCCATTGCCCGACACCTCAGAAAAGCGGTCGACGATCTCCGCACGGAACAGCTCTCTGATTTCGGCATTCGGAATGCGCAGCGGGCGCTCTCTGCGTGTGTTATTCGGAAGCTCTGTGTCCTCAGTGGTAAGGTAGCCAGCCAAATACAGCATGCTCCAAAGCGCACCCGACCGAATTCCCGCATCGGGAAACACCACGCCCAAATCCAACGACTCGCTCACCGTGCCCTCCGGTTTCATAAGAGTATACAGCCGTTCCCATGTGCGATCGTCCGCACAACGCACCATCTCCCCCAGTACCGAATTGGAAGAAGTATTGCCCCAGTACACATCGGCTACACAACCACTGTCAAAGAAGTTGAGTACACTCCAGGGATTGTATACGTCCACGCCCCCAAATCGATACCCGTCGTACCATTTTCGAGCCTTGCCGGCGTCATCCGGCACGTCCAGGTACTCAGCCAAGGCATCAACCTCATCATCAGTAAACCCATAGCGCTCGTCGGATACTACGTTGAGCGCGGTGCTTACCTTAAGGTTGTTAAGGTCGGAGAAAATTGACTCTTTAGTGATGCGCTGTACGCCTGTGAGCACCGCAAAGGCGAGCGCGTTGTTGTCCTTCAAGGCACCGGTGAGCCAGCCCTTCAGGAAGGCCACCACTTCTTGGTAGTAGCCATATGTATAGCCCGCCATCACCGGCGCGTCGTATTCGTCAATAAGAACAACGGCGCGACGGCCGTGATGCTTGAAAAGAAGACGACACAGGTTCAGAAGAGACCGGCCCATATCGGTACTCAGACGCCCTTCCATGATAGTCGCGACGTATGCACGCTCGGTGTCGGAAATCCGATCGCTCTGAGCGAGATAGGCGTGGCGTTCGTATTCGACCGAAATATTCCCCCGAATTGCAGCACTCGCTTCGTCCCACGCCAGCTGTTTCGCGTCGTTGAATGAAATGCGTACAACAGGGTATGCCTGGAAGTATTCCTGATAGCGGCCACCCTCAGCATCCCATACGGCAAGGTTTTGAAAGAGC
>NZ_JAAKEA010000024.1:0-33205 GCF_011038935.1 Adlercreutzia sp. ZJ138
GGCCATGGAGGCGGGGACACACCCGATACCGTTCCGAACTCGGTAGTTAAGCCCGCCATCGCCGAAAGTACTGCGGGGCAAGCCCGTGGGAGGATAGGGTGCCGCGCTCGCGGGGGGCACATGTGTGTTTTAGTGCCACATGTGCGTTTAGCCCTCATCCCACAACAACAAACAAGGCCCCGTATCGTGCGGGGCCTTTTGCTTGCTTAGACGTGCGTGGCGGGGCACATGTGTGCTAGGCTACCCGGAAGGGTTAATTGCCTGGTGGCTTATCTGACAACGATGCAGTCGTAGCGGATAGTTTTCCCTTCAAGAGAATAGCTGGGTTTCACACCCGCTAGATATGGCCCCTTGATAGGGCGCTTAATTACTATCTTGTGCGGCCTGGCGCCGATGGCAGCGCGCAAGAGGCCACTCTCGTCTTCACAGGGATGTTCGAGTTGTTGAATGAGCTGGAGTTTCTTCTTCGTTTGTGCGCTTTTCCGTTTGGTGGGAAACATTGGATCGAGCAGAATCACGTCAACTGTGTCTTCTTGTTGATTGAGAGCTTCTATACTGTCGCCTTTTGTAAGAGTCATTCGTGCAACGATGTTGGCGAGTTCGTCTATCTTCTCGGCACGCCGCAGGGCGTCGTGTAACAGCGCAGCTATTATGGGATCGCGTTCGAATAGATGCACCGTGAAGCCTACAGCGGCAAGTAGCAGCGCGTCTTCTCCAAGACCTGCCGTTGCATCGATGGCAGTTGGAGTTCCGTTTATATGCCTGATTTTCGCTACTTTTACCAGTAGTTCACGATGGAGGTTTTTCTGCTTGATGCGGGGAATCATGCGGGTGAAGTCGCCGCGTACCCGCAAGGAACCGCTTATAAGCGTAAGACCTTCGGCGTCGAAAATAAGCGATGGCGTGCTGGTTTGATTATTTTGCTCACCTCTATTCGCGATGCGTGCATGAAGCTGTTGGGCAAGCGTGATAAGAGCGCTTTCGTCAGCGTTTACATCACGGTAAATGGTTATGCGCGCGTGGTCACTTGTCTCATTGATGTTTTCATCATCGGCGCTCATGCAGCACGTTTCCTTATCTAGCTGGCGATGCTTACAACAGGGGTGTGGAGCTCTGTTGCAGAAGCGATGTTTGGAGCTGGATTGAGTCGCGCGTGTTCGATAAGGGTAGCGAGCTGCTCAAGGTTTTTGGGGAAATGGATGCGGTCGAGGTCGATCTGATCGAGGAATCCCTGTTCGTGCATTTCGCAAAGGAGCATCTGCAAGGGGTTGTAGAAGCCGTCGATGTTGAGGAAGTAGCATTCGGAAGGGTTCATACCGAGTCGTATGCGCGATGTAATTTCCGATATTTCCTCTAAGGTTCCCACGCCGCCGGGAAGGGCGACGAACGCATCGCCGAGCTCGATCATCTTCTCTTTTCGCTCACTCATGGTTTGGACCACGTATAGCTCGGTTAGGTCGTGCTGCGCTACTCCGGCATCAATGAAGAATTGCGGCTCCACTCCGTAAACCTGGCCTCCCGCATCGATTGTGGCCTGTGAGACGGCCCCCATCAGCCCAATCGAGCTTCCTCCATACACGAGTGCATGGCCAGCGTTCGCTATCCAGGTTCCGAGATCATGGGCGGCCTGTATGAAGAGAGGATCCTTTCCTGGGTTTGAACCGCAGTATACGGTTATGTTCATTGTTGTCTCCTTCGGTGTGACCCTTTGATGCGGCGGTGCTTCTGTATAACTCTATGGCATTGGATCAGGCCCATTATACGCGAGTCTTGTGACAGCCTTCGTGAAAGCGGAAGACGCAAGCGAGAGGAGAGCTGGGGGCTGGAGTTTGGGACGGGTGTGGCGCAGGATGCAGGCGGCGCAGCGCGCGGGTTGCGCAGGCTCGGGCGACGCATTGCTTGGGTAGGGCGCGGGTGAGTGCGTCCCTTGCTGGTGCGTAGCGCCGGAAAGGCGAGATTTGGGTCGTTGTGCCCGCTCGTTCCGCTATTATGGTGTGCGGTTCTAAAATGCGTGAACGATGATTGTCGGGAGGCGTTATGGCGGATAGGGACGAGCGGAAGGCTCAAGCGGCCAAGCACAGCGCGTTGATGAGAGGTGCGTTTGCAAGCGATACGGAAGCGACGGTTTCCGCAGCGGTGATCTACGAAGATGGCGAAGGCCGTGAACTCGCGGTGCCGGAGGCTGATAATGACGCCACTGAGGTTGTGGTGACGACGAGCTTCGCTGTCGATGCGGTTTACCGTGAAGGGAAGGGGAAGACGGTTGTTGTTGATCCGGCGGCGTTCACCCGACCTGGCGGCGCGTACGAGGACGGTGCGTTCGGCCCCGAGCAAGTGTTGTGTTCGCAGAGTAATTTGTATCAGGTTCTGTGCGGCATCAAGTCTTTGTATCATGATGCGAATCGCAGCTATCGGTGCGGGCAGCTGTTCACGGATCGTGCTGCATACTTGCCGAATGTGGCGTTCTCTCTTGGTGGCGAGGTTCGCAATGTCGATGTGATTGCGATCGCCGAGCCGCTGCGTGCTCGTGCTATCGAGAATCATCGATCGGAGCAGGAATGTGATCAGGCCATCGCAAACCGTGTGGAGGCTTTGCTTCGCATAGCCGCTGCAAATAACTGTGAAACCTTAGCGTGTGGCGCGTTCGGTTGCGGGCGTCTTGGGTATGAAGCGTCGCGCGTTGTTGAGTTGTTCCGCGCGTGGATGGAACAGCATCCTGGCGCGATCGCCCGTGTAGTATTCGCAGTTCCGCGTGTTCACTTTGATGCCTTTAACGATGTTTTCGGTTCGCATGAGGTCGAAGAAGACAAGTCTGCCGCAGTCGAGCGTACCGACGAAGAAGACGATGATGAGTTCGATGTGTCGACTATCGAGCTTCCCGAAGGGGTTACCTTGCGCTAGACGAAGCTGGAAGGGGAGGCTATGGCAGAGGAACTGAATCGGCAAAAACCAAGCGAGCAAGAGTTGAAAAGCTACTACGAAAGCTTGCCTGTGGAAGGCGGCTTTGCGAGTGCGTGTCGCATGGTGCTTCCCGTCGACGAGCTTCGTGGTAAGCGCGTACTGGATGTTGCGTGCCGGAAGGGGAAGGGCGTCTACAAGCTCAGTGAGCTCGTAGGGCCTGATGGCTGGGTGATTGGAGTCGATTGGGATTCGCATCGCCTCGACAGTGCGCGCGCGGGTGCGTCGGCCGCGCTTGAGCGCAGTGGGTACGTGAAGTCAAACATGGAGTTTCGCCAAGGCTTCCCGGAAGACCTTCGCTCGGCGGGTGTGATAGACGCTTCGGTTGACGTGGCGTACGTGAACAGCAGTGTCACGCTTTTCTTCGATCAGAGGCGCGCCATCTTTGAGCTCTTTCGCGCGCTTGTTCCTGGCGGGTTGCTGGTGATGGAGACGGTGTTTGCGGTGACTGGGGAAGGTGTCGTGTCTGATCGCGAGGCGATTGTGGCGCGTGCCCGCAGTCTTGGTAACAGTATTCAAGCTGCGCGCACGGCAGACGAGGTATTTCGTTGGTTGCGCGAGGCGGATTTTAAGGTAATCGATGTGGTTGAATCGTGCGAAGTTGATCCGGCGCGCGGTTGCACGCCAGATCATACGGCGGCAACCGTCTCGAATGATGAGGCTGTACGCTACGAAGCGGTTGTAATTCACGCGAGGTGCTAAGTGATGGGTACTGCCTTCGAACAAAGCGCTTCTTTGAAGCAGCTCATGTACGTTGCGCTGAACGACTTGCCGCGCGCACACGGTTGGTTTCGGGTGTTCGGCGGTGCGCTGCTTATTCTGATAGCGGCTAATGCGCTATTGGTTGGGGTTCCTGAAGATGCGGGTTCGGGGTTAGAGCGCTCGTTTGTGCTCGCACTCAGCGTTGCGTCAACAGCTCTCTTTGGCGTGGAGTACGTTTTGCGCTTATGGACAGCTGATATAGCTTATCCGGAATACGGTGCTGTTCGCTCGCGTGTTCGTTATGCGCGTTCGCTTATGGGAATCATCGACCTGCTGTCGTTTCTGCCCATGCTTCTCGTGTGGGCTCATCCCGAACTGGCAGCGCTCAGCGATGCCGTTCGCGTTATTCGCTTGGTGAGACTGATTAAGCTGACTCGCTACATGCTGGGCATGAAAACCATAGGGCGGGTGGTTGCGAAGTGTTCTCGCGAACTGATTGCGGCGTTCATGGTGATGGGGCTTTTGTGGGTTGCATCGAGCGTTCTCATGTACGAGGCCGAGCATGCTGTGCAGCCCGAGCAGTTCGATAGCGTTTTTACCGGCTTGTACTGGGCGATGACGACTATGACAACCACGGGTTATGGTGACCTTGCGCCGATAACACCGCTGGGTCGTCTGATTGGCGTTGTGGTTATGGCGCTGTCCATTGGGGTAGTTGCCATTCCTGCGGGCATTTTCTCTGCGGGGTTCGTTGCGGAGTTTCGTACACGCGACGATCAAGAAGAGCACGAGGTGCGTGATGCGCTTACCGATGCTTCAGCTTCTGCCGTGCGTGATGAGTCTTCCGAAAACGTCAGTAAGGTTGGGGACGTTGGGATCGGCGAATGTGCTGGGGTGGCCGGTGGTGCTGAGCGCGCCGGGAACTCTGATGGTGCTGGCGAGCTTGATTCTAAACGGGATGTCAGCGCACACATGTTTGAGGGAAAGGCTGTGAAACAGTCTCATAATTCTACTTCTGAACAGGACTTTCAATGCTAAATCGTATCGCAAAGAGAACCATCTACATTCTTGTCACGATTATGCTCGGAGCGGTGGCTGGTGCCGTGTGCTGGGTGTTCTTCTTCCTGATGAACAACGGTATCGCTTTGGTTTGGGATACGTTGCCGAATGCTGTTTGTCCTGGGCAGGTGTGGTGGCCGCTGGCTGTGTGTTTGGTGGGCGGGCTTGTCGTCGGCCTTTTCCAAAAGCGTTTCCCGGGTCAACCCCGGGAAATGGATGAGGTTATGGCCGAGGTAAAGGCAACCGGCCGTTATGAGTACGGCAACATGGGCGTGGGGTTTGTGGGGGCGCTCATTCCGCTTCTATTTGGCGGCAGCCTTGGCCCGGAAGCGGGACTGACCGGCGTTATCGCAGGTCTTTGCACGTGGGTGGGCGACCGTCTGAAGTTCCTTGGCAAGGAATTCCGCGAACTTTCGTCGGTAGGTATTGCTGCTGTGCTTACGGCAACGTTCGACGCGCCGCTGTTCGGTCTTGCTGTTCCTGTGTTCGGTAGTGCCGAAGGGCCTGTTGAGGACGAACCTGTGTTGGCGCCTAAGCCTCTTAAGATGGCGGTGTACCTGATTGCTATCGCTAGTGCCGTGGGCACAATGATGGGGCTTGGCTACCTGTTAGGAGGAATGGGCGGTCTGCCGCGTTTTTCGGGAATTAGTATGGGAGGCTTTGAGTTTGCGCTGCTGGTGCCGTGCGCGCTTGCCGGCGCTTGCGTTGGGTGGTTGTATCATGCTGCCGGCGCTCTCGCTGGGCGCACGTCGCGTGCGATGGGGGATCGTCCTATTGTGAAGGCGCTGGTGGCTGGGCTGTTTTTGGGGTGTCTAGGCATGGTTTTGCCGTACACCATGTTCGCTGGTGAAATTCAGGCTGAGGAATTACAGACAACATGGACAACCATCGGTGCCGTTGCTCTGATTGCGACTGCGCTCCTGAAGCCGTTCACGCTGCAATTCTGCTTGAAGCTTGGCTGGCGCGGCGACGGGGCCTTCTTCCCGGTGATTTTCTGCGGCGTATCGCTTGGTTACGGTATTGCCTTGATTACGGGGGCAAACCCTGTGTTCTGCCTGTGTGCATGCACCGCTGGTGCACTCGGTATGATGATGCGCCAGCCGTTAATGGCGGTTTTGCTGCTGTTCATGTGCTTCCCTGTGAAAGGGGTGTTTGTGATGCTGATCGCTGCGGTGATCGGCTCGGCGATTCCTGTTCCAGCAGGTTGGGTTGCAAAAAAGGAGCGCAAAGCAAAGGGCCTCAAGGCAAAAGGATCCAAGGCGAAGGCGTCCGACACACCCGATATGCTTGAGGGGTAAGAGAAGCGGCAGCTCGTCAGGTGTGACTGATCTCGTTGTCCTCGTCTGTTACCTCGCAATCTCTTTCGCGGACAATTCTGCTTTTCTCGGGATAAGAGATCGCTAAACTTGAAAGTAGCAGCGCAGTGCATTAAGAGACTGTTTCATTTTCTTAATTTTCCCTTGTAGCTAGCTAGCCCATGGGTAGTTACGGCTTCGACCGTAGCACCATAAACAATGAAGCAGGTGGCTCTGTTCTTCGCTTGCCTTGGCGTATAATCGGCAAAGACTGGCAACTGAAAGGTGGTGTCCATGGCAAGCAGTGCGGGCGTGTACGAAAACGGTGTGTTTCGCAAGGGCCATGTGCGCATTTCCGACTTGGCAGGGTGCAAGCGTCTACCTGTTGGCGTGAGCGTGTTTCCCATGGTAGCCGAGCATTCGGTTTTCATCGACAAAACACTGCTCATTGCCGACGTGTTATCGCAGCCCGGTGCCATTACGCTGTTTTGCCGTCCGCGGCGGTTCGGCAAATCGCTCAATCTCAGCATGCTCCAGTCGTTTCTTGAAATTCCGTCGGTGAGCGATCCGTTTGCAATAGACACCAAGCCTCTGTTCCGCGGTCTTACCATTTGGGATGTCGAAGAAGGCCGCTACCAGCGTGATCACGCCGCTTATCCTGTGGTGAGATTGTCATTCAACAACGCAAAGGGACTCGATTGGCCAAGTGCAAAAGGTATGATTCGTGAGAGCGTAGTTGCTGAGTATGGAAGACACTACTACCTGCTCGATGACGGCTCCCTTAATCCGAGCGATCGGGAAGTGTTCACACGTATTGCAGAGAGAAGGGCCTCTGATGAGGAGTTTTCCTCATCGCTTCTCATTCTTACACGTTTGTTGTCGGCTTATCACGGTCGTGGTACCGTGGTTCTGATTGACGAGTACGATGCGCCGGTTATGGCTGGCTACACCCATGGTTACTACGACGAGGTGGTGTCGTTTCTTAAGAGGTTACTTACAGGCGCATTGAAGGATAATCCCGCATTGGTCTTCGGCGTGCTCACGGGGGTACAACGCATCTCGAAAGAATCTATCTTTTCTGATCTGAACAACCTTACTGTGAACACCTCGCTTTCGGTGGCGTCGGAAGAGCGCTACGGGTTCACACAGGAAGAAATCGAGGCGCTCGCGGAGTATTTGGGAAGCGAAGGCGGTTTGAGTGAGGCGCGCCAATGGTATGACGGCTACCGCTTCGGCTCGGTGGATGTATACAACCCATGGAGTGCGCTCAATTACTTCAAAAGTGGATGCGTTGCCGATGTGTACTGGGGAAATACCTCGGGAAATGGTGTGCTTGGCGACATGATCCGCGATGGCAGCAACGAGACAATGTCTGACCTTTACCGCCTTCTGGAACCCGGCGGTGTTGTTTTCGAGCCGCTGGACACCTCAGTGGTATTTCCCGATATCGGCATCAAACACGAAGCGCTTTGGAGTATGTTGTATCTTGCTGGCTACCTTACGACAGACGATACTGATTTCCCCAATAGTACCAATTGCGTGCGTGCTTTGCGCATACCGAACAGGGAAGTCGCGCAGCTTTATCGAAGTGAAGTTGTGGAGCGATTCTCACGGGTAGCAGGCGGGCGTCGACGGTTGCGCAGCCTGCATTTCGCCTTTGCGAACGGGGATGCGGATGCACTGACCTTTGAGCTGGAATGCATCCTGTCAGATAACGCCAGCTATCATGACCTTACTTGCGAGACGTCGTACCATATGCTCATGCTGGGGCTTCTCTTCGGCATGTCGGGGTATTGCGATCCGGTGTCGAATCGTGAAGCAGGGCACGGGCGCTTCGATGTGCGAGTTGCGCCCCTTAATGCCGATCGCGACCCGCTTATTACGCTGGAAATTAAGTGGACTCGACCCGCTACTTCCAAAGACTGCGCGCTCGATACGTTAGCCGAAACAGCACTTTCCCAAATTGACGAGCATGTGTACGAGTCGGGGGCAGAAACTGGCACAGCCGGCGTACTGAAGTGGGGTATCGCTTTTTCAGACAAGCGCGTTGCCTGCGCATGCCGCACACACTAGAAAGCAGCAGAACCGCTTCCGATAACCCGTGAAGCACATTGCCAACATTCTCAACCCCTGCTGTTTCTAATATGAGATAACGTAGCAGGTCAACTTAAAGCGGTGGAAAGCGCGTGGCTTTAGGCGTTGTTTTCATCCGCTTGGTCGTTCAGTGGCTCAAGCATTCGCATCTTCTCTTGGTTAATCATCTCGATGAGCTTGTCTTTATGGACCTTCCGGTCAGTGCCCTTGTCGGTGTTCAGTAATTTCTCGTTTACGGTAATAGTTTCGTTTTCACTGTTCAGACACTCCCAAAGTTCGAGCGAATCTTCTGTTTTGTGTGGTTCGTTTGATCCGGGTGTCTCAAATAGAGTATCGGAACCGGAGCTTATCTCTGACCAGTACTCTTTACGAAGTTGTTCGAGTTTGTCAACGTATGGGGGATACTTGGCTTCGAGTTCAGACTTGTCAACCGGGTCTATCACGAGTTCGTTGAACTTATCGAGCGCCCATCGCTCTCCGAGGGGTCTGATGGCCTTGGCGATTCCGCCCGGGAAGCTGTCATACCAGTCGAGATAGAAATCGAGGTTGTTGATGCACTGACCGTAATAATCTTCGATCAGATCTTCCAGGTATTTCTTGTCCTGAGTGAGGTTATCGAGTTCTTCTTTGTACTTATCATTTGTTCTTTGGCGTTCCTCATCGTCGTCTATTGCGTCGGCTATAGTGACGATTTGATCACGTTTGCTGTCAATGAATTTGTCAACGGCTGTATGTTCGTTTGTAGCTTCAGCTACTGCAGTAGCCTTTGAGATTTCGTATTCGAATCCTAAGAAGAGAAGCGCCAAAACAAGCCATATTCCGGCGATTACCAGAAAGTACCTTTTCATCGTCGGTTGGCTGTTGTTAGCATATTCTTGCTCGTCTACTGGAAGCAGTTGGAACACACTTTTCGCTTCTCGCCAGTTGAGAAGGCAAAAGCTAAAAATGTTCACTAAGCCTAGGAAGACGGATAAACATAGGACAAAGCGAACGACTATAGCGATTGCCAAGGATCCTACTGCAATTTGATTCAAGCCGTAGGTAACCAGAGTGTCGGTGAAAGACGAAAGCTTGTCGGCCTCGTTTAATAATGCGCATGAGGAAATATCAAACTCCCTAAGAGGGTTGCGCAGGGCTTCCTCGAGAGTTGCACTGTCGCCCCAAGGTGCTTGTACCGGCATGAACGCATAAATGATGGAGAGCACGATGACCGTTATGAAAAAGCTCCATTTTATGGCGCTCGCCTTATAAAACTTCGGGGCAAGCTCTTTCTTTGCTGCACGTTGTGCAAACAAGAAAACTATGTAATAGAAAGGCACGGCAAGCCAAACGAGCAGCCATTCAAGATTGTCCCATTCGGGGGCTTCCAAAACAAAGAAGAAACCTGAGAAGAGAAAGAAGATAAAAAAGCCCAGGAGCCACACGAACCATTTTCTGTTAAAACTCGATAGCTTGCCTTTCTCGTTGAATCGGAGCTGCCTGTGAAAACGATTAGTTACGACGTAGTACATTGCGCCTATTGTCGAAGGAAGTGCATAGGCTAAGAAGATGAAAGGGAATGAAAAAGATGGAAAATTGGGAGCAAACTTGCCGATAAGTGTCAGCGCAGCAACGGCAATGATTGCCTTGATGAAGTAGTCGCGTGCATCTTTGATAAAGGATTGCTCGACAACGATCTTTTTCCCGATTGTTTCATTGTCACGTTCGCCGTTCAAGATCAGCCATCCTTCTCTTGTGTATCTGTATCAAAACAGGCGAGTTAAATTGCTAAGCGCATCCCCACCCTGTATCAAAACGCAGACATTTTCTCACATCTGTCTTCACGTGGCGATGACACTCGAGGGTCGTTTGAGTTGATGATGGGAACGTGACTGTGCGTCGCGTTTGTTGTGAAGTGCTATAAACAAGCCTCCCCATCCGAAGTCGAATGGGGAGGTGGGGTAGGCATATGACGTACAACAGGGACAACGGGGACGCACAAGCCAGTCACCTGCATTTGCAACATGACATTCACAGCGACCCTTCCATTTTCCCTGTAGGGTGTGCATGTTGTGGTGTCGCCGTAGTTCTCCAAGAGATTCCTCGAAATTTTCCGCTACAAGCTCTATCACGCTGTGCAGTTCAACCATGGGCAGGTGCTTCTTCTTGCACCGCTTGTAGTCTTATTTGAGCCGAGAACTGTACTCGACACTCAGCATACTATTCCTCAAGGGACGCGATCATGCTGGTAGCAGTCTTAAACCGCGCTGGCTTTTCGGCTGATAAACCACGAAATTCAATGGATCGTGTCAGAATTGTTAACTCAAATGATGGTAGTATTAGGACAATACTCCATCATTTGAGAGGTTTTCTATGACTGATGACATTACACCTCAGAGAATTAGGGATATAAGAAAGCGCTATGGTTTGTCTCAACAGGCATTTGCCCGCATTCTTGGTATTGGGCCTGCAAGCATTGCCCGCTACGAAAACGGCACCAAGCCGACCAAGGCCAACGCCAATCTTATTCGAGCAGCAGAAATACCCGCATTTATGGCCGGTTGCCTAGAGCGCGACGGAGAGGTGCTTAGCGCCAAGCAGCGTGCCAACATAGAGAAAGTCATTTACGCAGAAATAACCTTTAACAAGGAAGGCAACGTTATGGGTATAAACGACATCTACGAACTCACCCTTCAGCAAGAAGTACTGAACGAGAAGGCGGCCGCAATTCTCGGCGATATCATCAACGGCCAGCTTAAAGCGGAAAGCGAAGGGAATAAGGCCCTTGCTCTTGTATGGGAAGATATGCTCGTACAGCTGTCTCTTCTTAAGCCGACCATCGCGTCAATAGAAAACCTGAACCACGATAATTTAACGCGCATTACCGGCGAGCTTGATTGCCTGCAATCGCTATGTGCACGCACCTTGCGGAGAGCTGCGTAATGACGAAGGATTTGGCTTCATTCTCGGAAGACGAGCTTTCGCGACGGCTTGCAATTGAGATAAAAGCCGCTCTTCTGCCTGCACCTGTTGCACCAAGTGCTCATCCCCGTGCAATTCTGCTCGGCGGTCAGAGTGGTTCAGGGAAAACAATGCTGCATCAGATCTACCGGCAAGAATTCGTACACAACGTGATTGTTATCAACGGAGACGAGTATCGCGCAGCACATCCGCGTTTTCGTGAACTACAGAGCTCCTTCGGTGATGCATCGATTAACTATACCGCTTCCTGGGCAGGACGCATGACAGAAGCTTTGGTTGAACATCTCTCGCGCTTGAGATATAACCTCATCATTGAGGGAACGCTGCGAACAGCCGAGATTCCTATGAAGTCGGCTAAGCTGCTGCGTGAACGAGGTTATGAGGTGTCGTTAGCCCTTATGGCAGTGAAGCCGGAAATATCGCTTATCAGCTGTCAGCTGCGTTATGAGGAAATGCGTCTGGCGGGAACCATGCCCCGCGCCACCGATCCAGCTCATCATAACAAGACAGTCGATCAACTTGCGAACAATCTCCGCATCCTGGAGCGAAGTGGCCTGTTCGAGGAAATCTATCTCTACACTCGCAAGCAGGAGTGTATCTTCCCTCGCGAAGGTCTTACGGGCACCGCAAGTGAAGCACTCGAACAAGTGCTGTTCGGCTCCTGGAATCCTGATGAACGAAGCCACTACGAGTATCTGAAGGCGAAACGAAAACAGCTGCAAGAGCGTAAGAGCAACGGGGGACACAAGCATAACGATCCGTAGAAAACTACGGCCCAAAAGAGCAGCAAGCGAGATTACAGCAACAACCAGCGCAAGAGTCGGGTACCAGCTTACCGCCGTGCGCTCAAGAGTATCCTCATTAACTTCCGACAAGCCGGTATACAAGCAGCCGAACGTTGTAAAGCATAAACCTCATGCATTATCAGTGTCCCTCGCTGTCCGCTCCTGTTATCCTCACCGTACGTTATATGCTTTCCTCTGCCTTCCCATTCGATTTCGGATGGGAAGGTTTGCTTATCGTAGCTCACAACAAACGCAACACAGAGCATCCGGACACCCAGGTTCACCCATACAGGAGCACACGAACAGCACAAGACTTGATTGATGGGGTACAATCAGCGGCATGGACAAGAAAGAAGCTTCGACTACACTGTTCTTTTGCAACGTGATGCTGTTGCTCATCTTGCTCGATTCATTTCGAATGTGTGGCAAGTGCATCCCTTCGGTGAGGGCAACACGCGAACAACGGCAGTATTTGCCATTAAGTACCTGCGAACCCTCGGTTTCGATGCGGACAATGACCTCTTCGCTGCTCATTCCTGGTTTTTTCGAAATTCTCTCGTGCGTGCAAATTATGCTGACATCCAAGCGGGCATTCGAGAGGACGCTTCATTCTTGGAGGCATTCTTCCGCAACTTGCTTTTGGGGGAGAACAACGAGATAAAGAATCGGTATCTGCATTTGAAGGCCAAAGGGCTTTCTTCGCAAGTTGAGACTATAAATGAGACTATAAGGGCTCCTTGGGAGTTTGTGTAGGTGAATAAACGACCCCGTTGTTCGTTGTCCCCATGTCAAATTCTTAAGGAGATCTTTTCATCGGGTTACTCTTTTGCCGCGCGCGACTTCAGTCAAGCTCGCTAAAACAAATCAAAACCGCTAAAAGAAATCAAGGACGCTAAAACAAATCAAGAAAACCTCACCTTCTGGATCTTTTTTCACGAAATGCGCGATTGAGCAAAGTTAGCCGTGGCTTCGGGAACTTTTTTTACGAAATGTACGATGTGATGGAGTCGGTAAAGCTCGCCGAATCTTCTGGAAAAACAGCGGTCACCTCTGACCAGGGAAAACGTAAAGGCATTTTTAAGAAGGTGAGTGCGGCGCTCGTTTCCGACTCGGTTTTGCCCGTTTTTCCGCTTCAAACCGCGCATTTCGTGAAAAAAGTTCCCGAAGCCACGGCTAACTTTGCTCAATCGCGCATTTCGCGCATTTTTTGCCAACTTCATCTGCGTGCAGCTGAGCACGCGACCTGTCCTTGGCTG
Source organism: Adlercreutzia sp. ZJ138 (assembly GCF_011038935.1). Classification (NCBI taxonomy): domain Bacteria; kingdom Bacillati; phylum Actinomycetota; class Coriobacteriia; order Eggerthellales; family Eggerthellaceae; genus Adlercreutzia; species Adlercreutzia sp. ZJ138. The sequence continues at coordinate 13,111 of NZ_JAAKEA010000024.1, forward strand.
ACCTGTGAGTAGTGTCCATTTCTTTTCGAGCTTGCGTATGCGCTCGTTTCTTCGTTGTTCTTAAAGGTAATATCTTGTATAATGCCATTATAGGTAATATCTTACATATTATAAGAAGCGGAGAAACGGATGGATAGAGACACCAGCTTTGCGGGGATCAGTTCAGAACAGATAGGGGAGAACTACTTTTTGATCGGTTTGATCAGTCGCTTCAACAACAGTTTTCAGGCGACGGCAGATGCCTTGTTTGAAGAGTTAAGCTGGAAGCAGGTCTTTTCCATGAACTGTGTTGCTCTGTTTTCAGAAGCGCCCACCATTAAGGATATGGCCAATCTTTTAGGCTGCTCGCATCAAAATGCGAAGCAGGTTTTGTCAAAACTGGAGTCAACCGGATATCTGAAATTCCAGCAGGACACAACAGACAAGCGTAAGCAAAGATTGGTTCTAACCGAGAAAGCCATGCGCTTCAGAAATCAGTATGAATTGGCAAGCGAGCAGGCAATGCAGAAGCTTTTTGCAACTATTCCCGACGATGCGATTAGTACAACGGTTCAAACGTTTATGCAGCTCATTAGAAACATTGAGAAGATAAAGGGGGAAGAACATGAAGACAATCGTAGTCTATAGCTCCAATACTGGGTTCACCGAGCAGTATGCATTCGAGCTGTCCGAGCGTTTGGGTTGTTCTTGTGTCTCGCTGAAAAAGCTCGACGAGACTGAGCTTCGCGCATATGAACGAGTTGTTTTCGGTGGTTGGGTTATGGGCGGCATGATTATGGGACTAGATAAGCTGCGCGGTGTCGCAACGCCTGCCGCCGTATTCGCCGTTGGTTGTACCCCTCCTTTTGAAGAAGTTATCGCGGACATTCGAAAACAGAACAACCTGGCAGAAACCCCGCTCTTTTACCTGGAGGGTGGCTTCCGCTTTGACAAGCTTGGGTTGCCCCAAAGAATGATATTGAAAGCGGTGAAGAAATCCACGGCCAAAAAGAACGACCGCACCCGCCAAGGTGATTTCATGGTTGAAATGCTGGGAACATCGTTTGATCATTCCGATAAGGCGCAGCTTGAGCCTTTGGTGGAATATGTAGAAGCATCCTAGTGTCGGGCCACTGAAGAACACGGGTTCATCCCGCACGAATATCGATAGGGGTTCTGGCAACATTCTTTCTGATTGCCGCTACCGACACGTGTGAAATAAGACGCAAAGAAAAGCTCGCGGATTGGTGAATCCGCGAGTCTTTTTTCGTGCGCCAGACGCGCCCGCTCTTTTGCAATTTTAGGCAATTTTTGAATCTTTCGGCTTTTTTTGCAAGATTTGCAACCAACCATCCATGAGCAGTAACCGTACGTAACAGTACGTAACCGTGCCCGGTGGTCTTTGTCGTGTATGAAGGCCTGCATTCCCTTATAATGAGCCTTGCGTTTATATTGCATTCGTCTGTTGAAAGAGAAGAGGCTGGCGATGGGGTACGTGGATCTTATTAAGGCGGGCGCGGACGATACCGACATGAAGAAGTACCTGAGCGAAGGCGATCAAGTGGCGATAACCATTCGCATTCCCAGGAATCTTCGAGATGCAAGCAAGGAAGCGGCAGCGCTGCGAGGTATTAGCTTCAGTGCGCTCATTCGGCAGGGCATGATCCAACAGCTTGTAGAAAAGGAATAACGAAGGGCGAAACGCATGAACCATTCAGCCATATCAAGCTTCATTTGGGGAACCGCCGACCTTCTGCGCTCGAGCTTCAAGCAGCATGAATACGGCGACATCATCCTGCCGTTTACGGTGCTCAGGCGCCTCGATGTTGTGTTGGCACCCACCAAACAAGTAGTTCTTGCTGAAGCTGCCAAACCTCTCCCAGATTTCATGGCAGCAATGAGCGAAGATGACCGTCGCGCGTATCGCGACCGGCAGCTCAAGATAGCGTCGGGTCTCGATTTTTACAACACGTCGAATTTCACCATGGAAAGCCTGCTCGACGAAGAGGCCGACATCAAGGAAAACATCACCACCTACATTGCCGCATTCAGCTCCGAGATCGTAGACATTTTGGAGAACTTCAAAATATACGACGTCATCAAAGACCTCGATCAGGCGAACCTGCTGTACCTGGTGACGAAGCGGTTTTGCGACCCCAGGGTTGACCTGAGCCCCGAATCGGTAACCAACGCCGACATGGGCGACATCTACGAGGAACTCATCCGCAAGTTCAGCGAGGTCAGTAACGAAACCGCCGGTGAGCACTTCAGTCCGCGCGACGGCCTTGCCCTTGCGGCCGACCTGCTGATCGCTGGCGCAAAAGACGACCTGACCGTCCCGAACCGCATCGTAAAGGTATGCGACCCGTGCGCCGGCACGGGCGGGGCGATTGCCGTATTCGAGGATCGCGTGCGCGCACTCAACCCGCGTGCGGAAATTATTGGCTACGGGCAGGAAATCAACCCGCAGTCTTACGCCATTTGCAAGTCGGACACCATTTTGAAAGGCGGCAAGTCGGACAACATCCACTTTGGCGACACGCTGGCAAACGACACCATGGCAGACGAGCTTTTCGGCTACCAGATTTCCAACCCGCCCTATGGCGTTGAGTGGAAGAAGTCGCGGGAAGAAGTGAAGGACGAACACGAAAAGAAGGGCTTCGCGGGCCGCTTCGGTGCGGGCCTGCCGCGCATATCCGACGGGCAGCTGCTGTTTGTTCAGCACATGGTGTCGAAAATGCGTCTGCCTGAAGATGGCGGCGGGCGCATTGCCGTATTTCTGAACGGAAGCCCGCTGTTCACGGGAGCGGCGGGAAGCGGCGAGAGCGAAATCCGCCGGTACCTGCTGGAGCGCGACTTGGTGGAAACCATTGTTGCTATGCCGAACGATTTCTTTTTCAATACGGGCATTGCCACCTACATTTGGGTTATTACGAACGCGAAGGCCAGTGAGCGCAAAGGGAAGGTGCAGCTCATCAACGCGAACGGCATCTTCTCGAAGATGCGCAAAAGCTTAGGCAGTAAGCGCAAGCAGTTCACCGACGAGCAAATTAAACACATTGTGGGACTTTACAACGCCTTCGAGGAAGCGGACCCGAAGCTATCCAAGGTGTTTACTAACGACGACTTCGGCTACACCACCGTCACGGTGGAGCGGCCCCTGCGTGATGACGCCGGTGCAATCGTGACCGACAAGAAGGGCAAGTCGAAGCCCGACAGCAGCTTGCGCGACACCGAGAATATCCCTCTTGGCCAGGACATTCAGCAATACTTCGAACGCGAGGTGCTGCCCTACGCGCCCGATGCTTGGATGGATCGCAAGAAGGACAAGGTGGGCTACGAGATTCCCTTCACGCGCTACTTCTACGAGTACACGCCGCTGCGTCCCAGCCAAGAAATCCTTGGCGAAATTCGCGAACTGGAAGCAAGCATTGCCGAGCAGCTGCAGAAAGCGGGGTTCTAACATGAGTGTCGATTGGGAGAATTTGACTGCGCCGGATGAGTTAGCCGAGAACGAGCAGGTTCTTGCCATAGTTGATGATGTTCAGGAGCAAACTCTTTTGAACATTAGGGAGGTACTCGAACAAGCACGAAAGAACGTCGGCCGCGCCGTCAACTTCGAGATGGTGAGCGCCTATTGGGAGATAGGCAGGCAAATCAACGATGCTATCGGAGAGCGCGCGGACTACGGGAAGCAGTTGCTGAAATATCTCTCCAAGCAGCTTACCGAAGAGTTTGGGAAGGGCTTCAGGCCTGATAATCTGCGCAATATGCGTCAGTTCTATCAGGTTTTTCCAATTCGCGACACACTGTGTCGCGAATTGAGTTGGTCGCATTACCGACTGCTCATGCGCGTGTCGAACGAAGAGCGTCGCCTATGGTACATGAACGAAGCAGCCGAATCTGGCTGGAGCGTTAGGCAGCTGGAACGCCAGATCAACACCTCCTTTTACGACCGACTGCGCCTGACCCAAGGCGAGGACAACAAGAAAGAGGTCGCAGCCGAAATACAGAAAACGCAGCCGATCACCAAAGCTGACTCTTTCGTGCGCGACCCCTACATCCTTGAGTTTTTGGGAATACCGCGGGGAGCCAAGTTCTCTGAATCGCAGCTGGAAGGTGCCTTGGTGGACAAGCTCCAGCAATTCTTGCTGGAACTAGGGCGCGGCTTCTGCTTCGTAGGCAGGCAGATGCGCATCACCGACGGCAAAGACGACTATTATGTTGACCTGGTGTTCTACAACTATCTGACGCGCTGCTTTGTGCTCATTGATTTAAAAACCAAGAAGCTCACGCACCAGGACGTGGGCCAGATGGACTTTTACGTGCGCCTCTTCGAAGACAAGTACAAGCCCGCCGACGACAACCCGCCCATCGGGATAATCCTGTGTACGGAAAAGAGCGAGGCAACAGCCAAATACTCGGTGCTCGCCGATAAGGAGAACCTGTTCGCCTCTACCTACATGACCTATTTGCCGACCGAGGAAGAGCTTGCCGCCCTGCTCAGAGAAGGCCGCGAAGAGGTCGAAGAAGAGCAATGGCGCAAACGCGAAGCCGCTGGCGAGCTCCCCAACGGCAAGGGCGAATAGCCATGGAGCGCTACGCAAGCTACAAGGACTCCGGTATTGAGTGGATTGGGGAAATCCCAGCTCATTGGAAGTTAGTCAGATTAAAAGAAGATAATTCCTTGGCAGGGAGAATCGGCTGGCAAGGTCTCACTTCTAATGAATATGTCGACGATGGGCCGTATCTTGTTACCGGAGTTGATTTTAACAAGGGTGAGATTGACTGGAATAAGTGCACCCATATCACAGAGACAAGATGGAAAGAGGCTTCACAAATACAGCTTTTACCAGATGATTTGCTGATTACAAAGGATGGAACAATTGGAAAGGTAGCTTTGGCAAAAGGGTTGGATTGTGAGGCTTCACTAAATAGTGGCGTTATGCTAATCCGACAGGTCGATAGTTTAATAAACAGGAAATACCTATTTTGGATTCTTCAGTCAGAGGTGTTTTGGGGTTGGTTCGGAGACATTAACTCAGGCAACACCTCGATTATTCATCTGTATCAAAGAGATTTCAACAACTTCCTTTACTGTCTTCCCCCAGTCAGCGACCAGAAAGCTATTGCGGATTATCTTGATGAAAAGACCGCTGAGATTGATTCGCTGATCGAGAAGACCGAGAGGTCCATCGAGCTGCTTGAGGAATACCGCAAGGCGGTCATTTCGGAAGCGGTCACTAAGGGGCTGGACCCTGATGCCCCCATGAAAGACTCCGGCATCGAATGGATCGGCGAAATCCCCGCACATTGGGAAATCGCCAAATTGGCGCATGTGGCAATACGACGTAGCGGACATACGCCGGATAAAAAGATTCAAGCGTATTGGGAGAACGGCGATATTGTCTGGGTGTCTCTTGCTGACAGCCCTAAACTTAGATTCCAGAGGTACATTGATTCCAGTAGTACCTTAACTACCCAGGCAGGAATAGATAATTCATCTGCAGAATTGCTGCCAAAAGGAAGTGTTCTCCTTTCGAGGGACGCAACTGTCGGACTATGCGCAATAGCCGATTGTGAATTAGCCGTATCACAACACTTTATGGCCTACGAATGCGGAGAACGACTCAGTAATGAATTTCTTCTCGATGTTTTTCATTCGATGACACAAGAATTTGAAAAGCTCAGTATGGGATCCACGATTCCAACAATAGGTTTACCTGAGGTCAAAGCATTCAAGATACCTTTACCGCCATTGGGCGAGCAAAATGAGATAGAGTCCGTCTTGGCAAGGGAGACGAGCATTATCGATGACCTGATAAATACAAAAAGAAAGGGTCTCGTTTTACTAAAGGACTATCGCAAGTCCCTGATATCCGAAGCCGTTACCGGCAAGTTCAAAGTCCCAGGAGTCGCATGATGGCACGTGTCGACACAATTTTCGAAGCAACACCTCTTCCTCATGACGTGGCGGACAACCTGCGCGAAGGCGACGTGTTCATAGATGGCGACAATCTCTATGAGTACAAGCCGTTCGGTAAAACGTCCGAGCATGCCTTCGAAAACGACGTTGAGCGCTTCCTTGAAAACGCAGGATGGCGAACTTTCCGCGAAGAGCGCGAGGCTGGCAACCAGCTGGCGGGGCAGCACGACTACGATCGTAAACTGGCACTCAAAACGCATTCGCTCATAAGTTTCATAAAGGAAACGCAGCCCGACGAATGGGCGAAGATCGAAAAGTTGTACGGCGCGAAAACAGAAGCGCGCCTCCTTGCCCGCGTAAACGATGTGCTGGAGCCGCACCAGGACCAAGACGGCCTCATCCGCAAATTGCGCGATGGCTTCAGCATGGCCCCAGGTGCGTCTTTTCGGCTGTGCTACTTTAGGCCCGCAACCGATCGCAATCCCGAACTTGTGCGTAAATACCAGGCCAATCGCTTCGAAGTTGTGCGCCAGCTGCGTTATGGCACCATGGATTCGAACAGGCGCGATTCCATCGACGTAGTGCTGTTCTTAAACGGCATTCCGGTGGTAACGCTGGAGCTGAAGAATAACCTCACCGGGCAGCGCACCGCAAATGCAGCCAAGCAGTACGCGATTGACCGCGACCCCAAGGAACTCATTTTCAAACCTAACCGGCGCTCCATTGTGCATTTCGCGCTTGATTCCGAAGCAGCGGAGATGACCACGTGGCTTGCAGGGAAGAAAACCGTCTTTTTGCCCTTCAACAGGGGAAACGGAAAGAACGGCGGCGGTAACCCACCCAACCCGAAGGGGTACCGCACTGAATACTTGTATCGCGATGTTTTGGCGCCCGATTCGCTTCTTGATATTCTGCAGCGGTTCGTGCGCATTGTGTACAACCCCGAAACGAAGTACATGACCAAGGTTATCTTTCCGCGCTACCATCAGCTTGATGCCGTGCGCGCGTTGACTGCCGATGCGCGCGAAAACGGCCCGGGGAAAAATTACCTGGTGCAGCACTCAGCAGGATCGGGCAAGTCGAATTCTATCGCGTGGCTTGCGCATCACTTGTCTACGCTGCACAATGCCGAAAACCAGCCCGTGTTCGACACCGTTGTGGTGCTCACCGACCGCAGAAACCTCGATTCGCAGCTTTCCGCCGACGTTGAGGCAATCGATCACAAGCGCGGTGTGGTGGTGCGCGTGACCGAGGCAGATGGCTCGGCCGGGCTTCGCGAGGCACTCAATTCAGGCGCAAAAATAATCACGTCAACCATTCAAAAGTTCCCCTACATTTGCAACGAGACGAAGGTTGCCGGGCGCACATTCGCCGTGATTATCGACGAGGCCCATTCGTCTCAAACCGGCAAGGCGCACGCCAAAATGAAGGTTGCGCTTACCGAGCCCGATCTTCCCGACCCGAATGACCTCGATGCGCAAGACGAGCTTTTGGTTGAGCTGAACGCGCAGGGAACGCTGCCGAACCTTTCGATATTCGCCTTCACCGCTACGCCCAAGGCGGCAACACTCGAGGTGTTTGGCGTGAAGGACGAAAACGGCGAGAACCCAAAACCCTTCCACCTGTATTCGATGAAACAGGCAATACAAGAAGGCTTTATCCTGGATGTGCTGGACAACTACACGGTTTACGACACGTACTTCAAGCTGGCGAAAACCATTCAAGACGACCCTCGCTACAAGGAGTCGAAGGCAAACCGCGCGCTGATGAAGCTGGTAACGGGTGACCCGCTTGTTCTTCAGAGGCGCGCAGCCATTATCGTCGAGCACTTTGCGGAAAACGTGGCGGGCGACCTTGGGCGGCGCGCGAAGGCGATGGTGGTTTGCAGCTCGCGTCCGGCGGCGCTTCGCTACTGGCGCGCCATTAACGCATACATGAAGGACAACGGCTTTGGGTTTGGGGCGCTGGTGGCGTTTTCTGGAACCATTGCCGATGGCGATGAGGAATGGACCGAGACTAAGTGCAACGGGTTTTCCGATTCGCAGACAGCCGAGCGGTTCGACACCGACGACTATCAGATACTCGTGTGTGCTAACAAGTTTCAAACGGGCTTTGATCAGCCGAAACTTGAGGCCATGTATGTGGACAAGGCGCTTACCGGTGTTGCTGCCGTGCAAACCCTCTCGCGTCTGAACCGGTGTTATCCCAAAAAGCGCACCTATGTGCTCGATTTCGCGAACGACTGGGAAACCATACAGTCGTCCTTCTCTGATTACTACGAAGCCACCGAGCTCGACAACGTTACCGATCTAAACGTCGTGTACGACATTAGGCAGAAGCTCGACGGTTACCATGTTTACGATGAGGCCGAAATAGACCGTGTAAGCGACATTTGGTTTACTGAAGGCAACCACGATGTTGCGTTGCGCCAGATAGAAGGCGTGCTTTCTGCGCCGGTGGATCGCTGGAAGGCGCTTGAAGACGACGATAAGCGCCTGTTTAAGGCCTACCTGAAGAAGTTTTTGAAAGGGTATTCCTTCATTACACAGATGATCGCGCTCTCTGACGAAGATATGCACCGTTTCTTCGTGTTCGGTGGGCACCTTATGAAGAAGCTCTATATCGACACGGGCGGATCGGTTGATTTGCGCGACAAGGTTGAGATGGAGTATCTGCGCATTGAGAACAAGGGCACGAAGTCTATTGAGCTTGAAGCCACAACATTGCACAACTCAAACGCTACTCCGTCGGTTCACGACGAGGAACGGGAATACCTTTCCAAGCTCGTAGATCAAATGAACGAACGTTTCGGCACCAACTGGCAAGATGCCGACAAGATCATTCGCGCTTGCGCTGATAAGATTATGGAGGACAGCTCTTTTGTGGCCAAAGCGCGCAGCAATGCCATGAGTGACCTTGCGGCGGTGTTTACCACAGCCATGACCGATGCACTGTTTGCCCTGCTTGCAGAGGGAGGCGAGATGGCCGAGGCATTTAGCCGCGATCCGAACGGATATCGCACGTTCCTGAACGAAAACCTTCTGCCGTTCGTATACCGAAAGTGCAACGAAAATCAAGCGTAAACGCAGGGAAAGGCGAGATGTTTCCCTACATTTCCTCGATGATTCATTTGTGGGTTTTCGTCTGGGGATAGTGGCCATGTATCTGTAAGTAAAGTCTACTTTAGTCAAATCAACTTTACTAAAGTTGGAAAATGGGGACGTAGGGTATTGTCCCCGTTGTCCCAAACCCGCTGCCGTTTGTTATGATAGGGCTTCTGTCGGCTCAGCTGATTTTTGCAGGTTCGAGAAGCTCTTCGAGTAGTGCACGGTTCTCACGAATGTAGCACAGAGTCATCTTGGTGATGGCGGGATAGAAGGGCAGCTTAGCCCATGTTTCCACGCGGCTGAGCAGGTCGGGCACCCAGTTCAGCAGATGCTCGTCGATAAACGCAAGCTGCGTGCGTGCTAGAGCTTCGGCGGAGGGAGTCTCGGCGTCGGCTTCGACTTCGGTCTCGGCGTCGGCTTCGACTTCGGTCTCGGCCTGAATCGCCTCGGCGATACGTCCGCTCATTCGCGACATGAACTCCAATTCGAAAGCTAGGTGGTCTTCTGGCACATTCAGATCGCGCGGGATAACCAAGCCGTTTTCCGCATAGATGCGCACGACATCGTCGCGGGAGTCCTGCATCATAATGCCTTCAGGTGAGGTGTACACGCTTTCGTAAGGTACTGCTGTGTCGCCTTCGTATACGCCGGCGGCAAGGAATACACGAGCGTAGTCAACTGCCAGGTCTTGCCGCGCATTCGCACCGCGACGTGCCAGGTAGCGACGCATGTCTGCACAGGCGTGGGCCATGTCTGTGTCATCGTCGGGATAGTCGAATCCGCTTTCGGCCAAGCCATTTATCTGTTCTTCGGTTAGTTCCAGATAAAAAATACTACTCAGCAGCGCATAAAACGCTTGAGCGTTCTCGAAAAACGCACGGGCGTCCTCACGTGAGGTATCCTCAACAAAGGTAAGGTGATTCCCCATGACAAACCCTTCTTTTCGCTCGCAAATAATCACTTGCACAATAGGCGGCGGAGATACAGCACCTTCTCCGCCGCCCTTTTTCGTTACTTACTCACAGGCCTTGTGTAAGCTTTGCTTAGGAGTTTACACGTTGCTGACCTGCACTGCGTCGTCGCTTACCCATGTGGCATACTTGGGCGAGAGCAGGTACACCGTAGTCGGCCCATTACCCGTGTCGGCTAGTTGATGACGATCTGCCTCGTCGTAGGCAGCGATGGCCTTAGACGCATCGCTTTCAGGATCATCGAGGTCGCCGTAGAAACGCGCCTCGCCACAGCAGGCCTTCACGCATGCGGGCAGCTCGCCCTTGTCGGTAAGGGGCTTACACAACGTGCACTTTCCTACCACACTCTCGGCCTCGTTCAGGGCACGCACGCCATAGGGGCATGCGCTCAGGCACGACTCGCAACCGATGCAGGTCTCCTGATCGATGAGTACAATACCCGTTTCTTCGTCGCGGTAGGAAGCGCCGGTTGGGCACACCTCCACGCACGGCGCGCCGGCGCACTGCTGGCACATGGTGGGCAGCCAGTACTGTTCGATATTGGGGAAGGTGCCGTTCGGTCCTACTGGTGTCACGCGACTCCAGTACTGCCCTAGGGGCACGTCGTTCTCCTGTTTGCACGCCGCCTCGCAACCGAAGCAGCCGATGCAGCGGTTCAGGTCGACAACAATAGCATTACGCGTCATAGACGGCATAACCTCCTCCCGTTTCGTCGGTCACCTCAGGCAGCCACGGCGTGAATTCCTTCGGCTCGGTCCACACGCCCTCAGGCGCGCTGTCGGCCTTCGTCACCTTCACAGTAAATCCGCGTAGCGTATAGGTGCCGAACTCCGGATTGTACGGCTTATCGTTCTTGGTCAGAATGTTTACATTCATAACCTTCCAAGCACGCGACGGATCGTCGGAGTCAAGCAGCTCTGGGTTCCAGAAGCGCTCTTGGTAGATTACTTTGGGTGCGATGCCTTCGGTGATGTGAATGCGGCCCTGAATCTTGCCGCGGCGGCTTTCAACGAAGCACCAGTCGCCTTCTTCCACGCCGATCTCGGCGGCCGTCACCGGATTCACCCAGGTCTGCGGCACGGGGTACATCTCGCGCATCCAAGGAACGTTGCGCAGCGTGCCGTGGTGATACATTGGCACGCGACCCTCGGTGAGCACGTAGGGGAACTCGGTGTCGGTAAGCGGTGATTCTGCAGGTTCTTCGTAGTGTGGCAGCGGCAGATAGTCAACACTGGCCGGGGGCAGCACGTAGTTGTCCCAGAACGATGCACCAGACGGACCACCCGTGCGGCCAGTGATGGTCATAGCTTCGGCATAGGGCTCCATGCGGTGCGAGGTGGTGGCGAAGCCTGTCGGCAGGCCTGTTTCCGGGTTCTCCTTCTCGTAGCTTTCGTAGCTTGAGGTGATCCACTCTTCCATAGGCATGAACTCGGCCGGCAGCTTTTCGCAGCATTCGTCCCAGCTCCACTCTTCGCCGAACGACTTGCTCATGAATGCGGCCAGATAGCCCTTATACTCGTCGTAGGTCTTCCAGTAGGGGCCGGCGGCACCACAGTTCTTGGGGTCAAACGCCATCTGAGCCTCTTTGTGACCACGGTCGGCTAGAGCGGACACGATCCATGACCAGATGAGCGTTTCGTCTACGTGCTCGAAAGTATGAACCACGTCGCGGCGGATAAGCCAAACGTTGCAGCGGTCGGCACCGTAGGCAGTTTCGAGCCACTCGGCCGTGGGCAGAATCATGTCGGCAAGCTCGATAGAAGTTGTCGTGGGATACATATACATGTGCACGATGAACTTCATCTTCTTCATAGCCTCAAGGAAGGTGGACGCGTCGCCGATCATGGCAAGCTTGTTGCCGGAACGGTCGATCCACATTTCGGGCTGATAGGGCTCGCCGGTGTTCATGGCCTCCATGATGGTGGGGATGTGCGAGGCCATCCAGTAGTTCAGGCCCTTGTGCTCGATGATACCCAGACGGCGGTTTACTACTTCCTCGGTCGGCGAGAGCGGTGTGGGGCCGAACAGGTTGAACGGGAACAGGAAGTAGGTGCCGAGCGACTGGTTCTTGCGGCTCTGGATAGTGTTGCCCTGATGGCATGCGTTACCCATGAGCGACTCGATGATGGTTACGCCCTCGGGCACCTGGGCCGACTGCGCGTACTGGTCGGTAGCCACGCCCAGACCGATGCCAGAGTGAGGTGACCCTTCGCAATAGAGCTTAATGGCTTCCTCAATGGCGTTCGCTTCGCACCAGGTGATTTCGGCAGTGTGCTCAAGCGTCCACTCGGCACAGTTGTCCCACACGGCGCGGAATGCGGTGCGGCTCTTCTTGCCGTTCACTTCGAATTCGCCGTCGAGTACAGGAGCGATGCTGTCGTCTTGCGGCCAAGGCATGGCGGCAGGTGCGTTGGTGTTCGCGTCCCATACCACGTAGTCAGTTGCCTCGCCGATACCCAGCTCGTCAGCATGGTAGAGCAACATCGTTTCCTCGTTGATGAGGAAGGGCAGGTTCGTCCATTTCACACACCATGCCTCATCATAGAGTTTGTTCTCGATGATGTAGCGGGTCCAGCCATTGGTCATGGCTACGTCAGTACCAGGACGAATGGGTAGCCATACATCGGCTTTGGCGGCGTCGGGAGTGAAGCGCGGGTCGATGACCACGGTCTTCATCCCCTTCATGCGAAGGTCGTTTACGGCGCGCCCGCCGGAGGGTACGTGGCTTTGCGACGGGTCGGTGCCCCACATGACCAGGCAAGAGGGAACCGTTTCGGTGTAGTAGATCTCGCCTACGGTAGAGTCGGCGATAGATGTGTCGTTGCAGCCGTTGAGCATGGGCTGAGTACACATGCGGGGCAGGTAGCACTGGGCGCAGCCTGGCTCGAAGAAGTTACCACCGCCAAATGCCTGCAGGAAGCGGTGCAAGCCGAAAAACTGCGGGTTTCCGCCGCCGCCTGTGGAGATAACAAGCTTCATGGGATCTTTCTCGTAGATTTCCATGAGGTTGTCGGCGATGGTGTCGATGGCTTCTTTCCAGGAGATGCGCTCCCATTCGTTACCACCGCGCTCTCCCACGCGTTTCATGGGGTACTTCATGCGATTGGGATTGTAGAGCGCCTGAATGGCGGCCAAACCCTTCGCGCACACGCGGCCCTTCGACATGGGATCGACCGGGTCGCCTTCGATCTTGACGACGCGTCCGTTTTTCACATGCACCAGTACACCGCAGTTCGAGATACATGCGCGGCACGAGGAATGAACAATTTCCACCCCCTCTTCGCCTGATTGGTCGGCACCCGTGTCAGCCGGCTTTTGCTGCTCCATGTTGGAACAGCCCGTCGCTGCGCACGCGGCGGCCGCAGCTCCGGCCACCATGAGAAAATTACGGCGCGTCAACGTAGCTTGACTCATACGCGTTTCCTCCTCCTTTTCCTCTCTTTTCGTTGTCTTGCGCGACTGTTATTCGGCCAGGATCGCTCGTCCTGTGTCGGTTACAGTCCACGCTTTTCCATTCCACGCGAGCGCGCCGATAGATTCCAGCGAGCCCGTGAAATAGCTTGCATGGAGGCTGTCTATGCCGCGGGCAGCCTCGGTTTCGAGCATGTCGGCACATTTAAGGGTTTCTTGCAGCTCACGAGTGGTTTTTGGAGTTGCGGCACAAGCGGTAAGTACTGCAAGAAAAGCGCCCCTGCGCTGGGGATAAGGTGCTATCAAGTGATTAAAAGAGCGTTCCTCGCGCACATCGGCTGCCACAGCAATACCTTCGGGTGTGGATGTGAGCGTGACAGATACAACAGCATCCTCGGCCACATCTTCGTCGGCTTGCAGATCTTCGAGTGTTCCGGTATAGGGCTCGCCGTCGACGAAAACGCACTTGCGCAACGCGCCACTTCGCACGAGCGCGCCAATGATGCCAGCGGCGCTCTGAATCTGGCTTTGAGAGGTTCGCTGAATCTCACAGAACGCGCATGCTTCTTCTTCATCTTGCTCGTCGCAGCAGTACTCGATAAGCGAGCAGTAGATGGTTCGGTATGCTGGATTCGTCTCTATTACACGCGCGGTACGCTTGTATACCTCGGAGTTGAAGTCGCCAGAGTTGTCTTCCATGATGATGTCTCTTCCCGCCTCAAAGCGACTGGTTATCGGCCGCGTATGGGTATTAGCCTGATTTCGTTAGCTTAACGGGGAAGTGATGCCGTACGAATCGTTCATCATGGATGAAACCGACGTATTTTTCGCCCTCACTCAAATTGCATGAAGGAAGCGACCTGGGAAAACTCTGAAATTGGTGAAGGATGATCGAGCGAGGTTTCCCTAGCTGTGTGTGCACTCGCCGCCCGTGCCACCCTCGCGCTCGATGAACTCCATCAGCTCGCGGCGACTGTGTACGTCGAGCTTTACGTAAATGCGGCGGACGTGGGAGCGTACCGTATTGAAGGAGATAAACAGCTCGTCGGCGATAGCTTTGGTATCCTTGCTGAGTGCCAACAGCTCGAGTACGTCAGCTTCGCGTTGTGATAGGCCGTGATCAACAGCTAGTACGGCGCACAAGCGTCGTAGCGACGCTTGGTATCCGCCGAGTGTCGAGGGGATGGGTATCTCTGTCGGTAGAGCTGGTGTTAGTTTGTAGGTAGCGGGAGCAGAAAGGGCAGGGGTTGGAGAATCCATAGCAGACGCAACAGGTGCGCTGTTCGCAACATCGTCGACGTCTAAGTCGCTTACAGCGGGCTGCATAAGCTCACACACATCATCCAACCGAAGCAGAAGCTTGCTTGCCACCACGCATAAGATAATGGAAGCCGCCATAATCAAAGAAAACGAGCGGGGAGACACTTCAATGGCATACAAAAGCGAACCTGCGCCCATGCCGGCGGTCGCCCCTAAACACGCCGCCCCAAAACCGATACCAATTACTTGTACTGCCAAGCGTCCCGAACGAAATGATACACGGCAGAGCAGACCCCACAAACATAACAGCGTCACGCCGAAGAGTACCGAGGATACGTCTCCCATGATCACCGGCGTCACATTCAGTAAAGCCAGCACCAGCACTGTGAGCACCGAACCGAGTAGAATCCCGTAAAACAGCACTCCGAATACCGTATGGCGTGGTGCTATCCACGCCATAACCACAATAGCCATAGCTGCTGCGATGAGTCCGAGTCCTACAAGGCATCGCGATGTGGCGAACTGACTCAGTTCGATCAGATTAGGATAGTAGCCTCGTGTGAGGCTCAGTAAAAACAGCAGCATGACGATGTAGGCAATCAAGCGTGCCAATTTCGTCGAGATACGAGGGTATTCAAGTGAACGGTCAGCATCCGTAAGGGCGAGCGAAGTTCCCTCACTTACGTCGAGTGACAGGAGGAAGGCTGCTAAGGGCAAAAGCAGTACGAGTACGACAACTGCCAGTGATCGTAGTTCGCACAGGAGCAGCATTGTATCTAACGCATACACAAGTACACCAAGCATAAGTGCGCATCCCATGCCCACCAGCGCCGCGCGCGTATCCACTTCCGAAAATGCAATAGCTACGCGTAGTGCAATAAGTGCCGTTACGCACCCAGTGAGCACTGCCGCCGCGAAGAATAGTGGTGTGGGCAGCATGGGTCCGTTTAAAACCACAAGGGTGGCCGCTGCGCCTATACACGATGCCCACGACAAGGGGCGCTCACCTAGCAGGCGACGCATGGTCCACTGCGGGAAAAAGCTCAGTGCGATGAGTGTCACACCCAAGGAGAGTGTCGATATCACAAAGGCACCTGACGTCGCTTGGCGTGGGTCGATGTCAGCGGGAAAGAAGGCATCGGTACTGTAGATAATGGTGATCCACGCGATCCAAAAGCTTGCGCCGATGACACCGAAAGTGGGTACACGCCCCATCGAGTGCATCAGGCGCTCTTCTCCGAAGCCTAACTCTTCTCTCATTCTTAATCTCCCCGTGGGAATTCTCCATGATCTTTCAAGTATACGAGGATGGTCACCGGATGCAAGGGTCGGTAGCATTTCGGAGCTTCAAGACGCCACCTTGCAAATGCAGGACAAGCCTTAGTCAGTGTTTCCCTACATTTCCTCGATGAGGCATTCATGGGTTTTCGTCTGGGGATCCCAGCAGATGCCGACGGCAAGGGGATGTTTGTCTGGAGCAGTATCAGCAAAGGCGTCAGCGAAAAGGGCTCCGTAATTCCGTTGGCGAATCTGGTCGATAGCTTCTTGAGCGCTTCCCGCTGCCTTTAGTTCCACAATGAAAGGGGTCCAGCGATTGTCGGAAGTGTTTTTGGGGATGAATGCGATGTCGGCTACGCCCTTGCCAGCTGGTTCTTCGCGTCGTACCCAGTAGCGGTCGCGGGCAGCCAGGTACACCAAGTTCACCAGTGCGGCCAAGTCGGCCTCATTGGCATAGCGCAACAAGGGAACTTCTTGGTCGTGAGCTGCTTCTAGCACATGGGCTACCTCTTCGCCGTCTCTACGCAAGGTGGCATTGAGGAGTGACTCACTGCGGAGGGCTAGTGATGCTACATAGCCCATCTCCCTCTTGGAGAGCACATCCTGAAACTTCAACATGAGTTCGTGGTTGGGGATAGACACCGCCCCATCGTAATACGTGAGGAATCCGTAGATGACCATAGCCGACAGAATCTCGTTGCGCGAAGATAGGCTCATGGCTGAGGCGGCGTAATTCTTCATGTCAGCGCGCACCGATTCGCCGGCCACCATGCGTACGATATCTTCACGCACTGCGTCAGTGTTGTGGCGCACATAATAGTAAATTTCATCATAAGGTCCCGACTCTGTCCAATAGCTGCGCAAGCTGTCGTCGCCAAGAGCCAACACGACTGATCGCGGGTTGAAGCGTCGCTCTCCCGTTTCGGTCAAGTATCCGTCATACCAGTTTGCAAGACCCTCATAATCGACGCGGGCCTGAGGATTGCGCTCGTGATGGAGAGCGCACAATTTTGCTACCTCGGCTTCGGTGAAGCCAAAGAACTCTTCGAATCGTGGGTCTTCTACAGCGTTGTATTCCACGAACATATTCAACTCTGAGCCTGTTGAGTGCTTGGTGATGGGCAGCACGCCGGTCATGTAAGCGAGTTCCACATATGGCTTTGTCTTCAACAGTTGCTTGAGGAACATGAGAAATGCCCGCTGATCTTCGGTTGTGAACAGAGGATTGAAAAACATCGAATCCCATTCATCCATGATAAAGCAGAAACGTGCGCCCGTCTTTTGGAACGTGCGGTCAAGCGCGTCAAGCAGATTTGTGCCTTCCTCGATTTCTGCCGTGGGAGCAAACTGATGGAGATCGCGCACGAGACCTCGGCGAATAGCATTGATGTAGTCGGTATAGCTGCTGCATTCATCAGGCAGTGCACTGAAGTCGATGTATACAACATCATGGGTTCCGCAGTGTGTCATAGCGTGCTTATCTTGCGTAATGTTCAGTTGCTCGAATAGATCGGTAGCTTGCGTGTCTCGGCTGAGGAAGGAAGCGAGCATTTGGGCGTTGGTTGTTTTGCCGAATCGTCGGGGTCGTGTGACACAAACATACATGTTCGAGGTGGCAATAGAAGGAACCAAAGCAGAAATCATGGCAGATTTATCTACGAAGTAAGGAGATCGGACAACACCCTCGTATCCGATGAGTGGGGCAATGCTGTTAATGTACTTCACGGTGCCTCCTGGAATTGCGTTTCCCCTAGTATAGCAAGGATCGAAGTGTGTCACATTAGGTGGTCTTTGATAGACGAGTGAGCGTTTCTTCACTTTTGGTTGCTTCGGGTAAATGCGGTAGAATACCCGCTCGGACGCTGCTTACAGGAAGGGGCGGCCGCAAGGTGAAAGGAAGCCGCTGACCATGATCATGCAGCTTGAACATATAACGAAGTCGTTTGGAGCGCGCACGCTGTTCTCCGACGTGATGCTTCGCCTAGAGGAATACGACCGCTTGGCGCTGGTGGGGCCAAACGGCGCGGGCAAGACTACGCTGCTCAACATTATATCGGGGCATGAAGATGCCGATGAAGGCCGCGTGCTGCTGGCGAAGGGCGCGCGCGTGGGTTACCTGGAGCAGGAAGCCATCGAGATGCCCGATCGGGCCATCTTCGAAGAAGTGTTGTCGTCTCAGGTGGAGATTCTTGCCGCCGAACGCCGTTTGCAAGAGCTCGAACAGGGCCTTGGCGACAATCCCACGCCACAGCAGCTGGCTGCAGCGGGCCGCGCCCGCGATGCGTATGAGGTGTTAGGCGGCTATCAGATCGAGGCGAAGGTGCGCAGCGTGCTGTTCGGTTTGGGCTTTAAGGAAGATGACATGCGCCGGGCGACTACCGAGTTTTCCGGCGGCTGGCAGATGCGCATTGCGTTGGCGAAGCTGCTCATTCGCAATCCCGAAGTGCTGCTGCTCGACGAGCCCACGAATCATCTCGATCTTGAAAGCGTGAAATGGCTTGAAGGGTTTTTGCGCGGGTATTCTGGCACGGTGATCGTGGTCAGTCATGACCGCGCGTTCATGGACAATATGGTTGACCGTGTGGCAGAAATCGACAACGGCAAGGTAAACCTGTTCAAAGGCAACTACAGCGCTTATCTGAAGGAACGTTCTGCGCGTATTGAGCTTTTGCGCGCGAAACGCACCAAGCAAATCGACGAGATGCACCACCTTGAGGCGTTTGTGGAGCGGTTCCGCTACAAGGCGACGAAGGCTCGCCAGGCGCAAGAGCGCGCCGCCCGTTTGGAGAAGCTACGCGCTGAACTGGTGGAAATTCCCGAAGAGAAAAAAACGGTGCGCTTCAACTTTCAGCAACCTCCCCGCACGGGCGACATGGTAGTGCGTGCAACGGGCCTGGTGAAGCGCTTCGGAGATAAGGTGGTATACGACGGGCAGGACTTCACCATGTACCGCGGCGATAAGATAGCGCTGGTGGGTCCGAATGGTGCTGGCAAGTCGACGCTGCTGAAGATGGTTGCCGGGGTGCTTGCACCCGATGAGGGCACCATCGAGTACGGCGTGCACGTGAGCAAGACGTACTACGCGCAGCATCAGCTGGAAGAGCTACATCCGGGTAACACGGTGTTTGAAGAGCTCGACCACGTGGCTCCCGGTTGGACCATATCGCAGGTGCGCACGCTGTTGGGCGCGTTTTTGTTCGTGGGCGATGCGGTTGACAAAAAGGTGAGCGTGTTATCGGGCGGAGAGAAGAGTCGCTTGGCACTAGCGAAAATGCTTGTTGCGCCGCGTCCCTTGTTGTGCTTGGACGAGCCTACGAACCACCTGGATATTGCGAGCGCAGACATTCTGGAGCAGGCGCTTTCCGTCTTCGAGGGAACAATCTTGTTCATCACGCATGACAGGCACCTTATTCGCAGTGTGGCGAACCGCATTGTTGAGGTGACGCCGGGCAAGCTTGCGGTGTACGACGGCGACTACGACTACTATTTGTACAAGAGTGGGCAGCTTGCTGGCGAGGCCCCGAAGGATCAGTCGCTCGTTGACGAGGTGATGGGCGCGGCATCTTCGCCGTCTGCATCATCGGGCGGGGCGAAGGACGCTCGCTCTGGTGCAGCTGGTAAGGACGTTCGCGTCGGCACGGCGGGCAAGGGCAGCGCGGGGTCGAAGACGGTTGTTACGGTGAACAAGCATGTGCGCGGCAAGAAGCAGCCTGAGTCGAAGCAAGAGCTAACTGCGCCTCGGGGCAGCGCGCCGAAAACCAAGGAACAGAAGCGCCGCGAAGCCGAGGCGCGCAACCGCGCATATGCGGCACTGAAGAACCACCGGAAGCGCATTGCGCAGCTCGACGCGCAGATGGAACGCGACAATAAGCGCGTGGCTGAGTTGTTGGAACTGATGGCCGATCCCGACTTTTACATTAACGAGGATGCATCGAGCAATGCTATTGCCGAACACGCGAAACTGAAGAAGCGCTTGGCGGAAGCCGAGGAAGAATGGCTGCTGCTTACCGAAGAACTTGAAGAGGAAATGGCCCGTCAGGCGGAAAATGCGTAAAGGTGCACGCACTGGGCGCCGTGGGACATCGGGGACATCGGGGACGGGGTGGGACATCGGGGACGTAGGTTATTGTCCCGCGCCTGCGGGACAATAACCTACGTCCCCG
>NZ_JAAKEA010000025.1:0-30294 GCF_011038935.1 Adlercreutzia sp. ZJ138
ATCGGGATTGCAATCCCTCATCTCAACGTCGACAACAGTCCACTCATCTCCGAGGTTCAATGATTTTGCAATGATCGTTGCCAGCATCTTCGTTTGTGGGTTCATTTTGGCATCTCCGTATGTTTCCACTTACATGCTAAATGATACCGCTTGGCCCCGCTTGTAACTACACTTCCCACAGTTGGCACCCTGTGCTACCCACTAAAAACCGCGAAGGGCCAAGTTTTTTCACCACAAAACAACCTACCGAAGAGCCATTCTTTTCGGCATAAACCTCCAGTTTCATAGCGGCTCACCGGTCCTTTTCATCGCAAAAAGATCCAAGCCAAGACGCCCCACTATGAACAGGGCCTTGCCTATTTCAGCGGTTTCTTTTCCGTTCTCCAAGTTTGACAAATACACCGCCGAGCATCCACAGTAGCTTGCCAGCTCCGCCTGAGTGTAGCCAAGCTCCTTTCTGCGCTTTCTAATGGCGGCTCCAAAATCGGATGCATTGACTATCCTCATTTTGTTCTCCTATTAACGTTCGCTAATACTTTTGCACTATATCACAAAATATAAGCGTTCGTTAATATTGCTTTCGCTTTATACAGAAGATTAACGTACGTTTATATAGCTAGTTTGGAATAGCTGCCGAATGGCTTGTTTCGTACCGCTCGTTACTGCCTGCGGTAGGCAGTGATCTTGTTTCCCTTGGACTTCCACCTGGTTGGCGTTTGGTTTCTGCAAGGTTTCTGCAAGATGTTTCGTGTGGTCGTGCAAGGAATGTCATGAGGTTTCGCTTGATTTGCGTTGGAAAAGTGCTGCGTTGCGTCTAAGAGTCTGCTACGCAGCGCGAGAACCTTCCGTTCATACTCAGCTGTGCATCCGATCAGAAGGGGAAGGAATGAAGCGAAAGACAACGGTTGTGCTCGGCTTGGCATGTGGCGTGGTGTGTGCTCTGTGTGTGGGCTTGTACTTACAGGGGGTGCGCGGCGAAGTTGACGAAGCTCGCGCCGAGGCACTTGCGCGCTATGGTGGCGAGCAAGTTGAGGTTGTTGTGGCGAAGCGAGACATCTTTGCTGGTGAAGCGGTTGACGCTTCGGCGGTTGAAACTCAGCTTTGGGTTGCCGATTTGCTGCCAGAAGGGGCCGCGACGTCGATCGAGGACGTTCAGGACCGCGTTACTGCATCGACGATTTTGGCCGGAGAAGTGGTGAGCGAGCGACGCTTCGAAGGCGAAACGCGCCAGCTCGACGTGCCTGCTGGGTTGATTGCAGTTAGCGTTCCAGCGAAAGACGTTCAAGCAGTCGGTGGTGCCATAACGGCTGGATCGCGTGTCGACATGTACGCCACAGGCGGCACGTCGACCGATCTCATAGCAAGTGACGTGTTGGTGTTGGCGACGAGTGCAGGAGAACGCGACACTGATTCCCATGAAAGCGTTTCGTGGATAACCATCGCCGTGAAGCCCGATATCGCTCAGGGCATTGTTGCCGCCGCCCAGAAAATGGAGCTGTACTTCACGTTGCCCGGTGAGGGGGCGCAGGCTGTGAACGCCAAAGCGAACGACACCGCTGACAAAGACAAACGTTCGTCCGCTGCCGACGGCGGGAACACCTCCGATGATACATCGCAAAAGGATGTCGTCACAGAAGGTAATGCAGCGGATGGTGAACAGGATGCTGGCGAAAAGAAGAACGGCATTGAGCCGTCGAAAAACAAAAACGGCTCGAAGGGTAACAAGACTGATGGGGCCGAAATGGCTGGTTCCACCGATGCGCAGACTATCGCGAAGCTGCTGTACGAAGAAGAGCGGAAGGAGGAACGCTGATGGGAAAGGCTGTAGCGCTTTGCGCCGACGAGGCGAGTATGAGGTCCCCAGAGATTTTAGGGCTGGGTGGTGAAGATCTGTCGTCTCAACAATGGCTGAAGTTGTTCTCTTCGGGAGATGAGTTGCGGCGCGCTCTTGCGCAAGATGACGAGGTTGACGAGGTGTGGGTGGCGTCATGTGACGACGTGGAGCCGATTAATCTTGCTGCTGCAATCAAGGCTGATCGACGCTCCCGCAGGGTACATTTGGTTACGTGTGGTGAGTTGACCGGCTCGTTTGCCACGAGAATGGGAAAAGCCGGACTCGATGATCCGCTGCTTCCTCACGATTTCGCGAGACGATATGCCGAACGGAAACGCATTGCCCGCGGCGAAGCTCATAGCGACAATTCAGCGCATGCGATACGGGGCGACGCTTCGTGCGAAGGGGGCGGTGTGCTGACTGCTCCAGCTTCGACTCCGGTTGTAGACGTATTTCCTGCGCAGGCAATGCAGGCAACGCAGGCGACTGCGGGCAAAGCGTTCGTGCTTCCCGTGGTGAGCGGTAGTGGCGGAGCAGGCAAGAGTACGGTGGCAGTGTTGATGGCGTTGGCGAGCCAGCAAGCGGGGCGTAAAACGCTTCTTGCCGACTTTGACCTGCAGTTTGGCGACGTTGCCCGGTTGGTGGGCGCATCTGATGCTTTGTCCATTGATGACGTGATGGACGATCCCAGTAAAATCGAGCGCTTAACGCCTCAGGACAACATGCCTGCGGTGCTGGCAGCCCCTCGTCGTTTGGAGCGCTGTGAGCTTGCCATTACCGCTGTGCCAACGCTCGTAGATGCCCTATCTGATCGGTTCGACGTAATAATTGTGAACACGGGTGCATTTTGGGGTGAGCAGCATGCTGTATTGCTGGAATCGGCTTCACGGGTGCTGTTTCTCGTTGATCAGCGGCCATCGTCGCTGTGGGCATGTCAGCATGCACTCGATCTTTGTGCTCGATGTGGCATTGCAACCGGCCCGTTTGCGTTTGCGCTGAACCGGTGCGCAAAGGGGGCCCCGTTCACGTCGGTTGATGTGTCTTGTGCACTCGGCGGGCCGCGCGTGATCGAACTTGCCGACGGGGGCGAAGACGTCGAAGGGCTGCTTGGTGCCGGGCTACCGCTCGAGCTTTTCCGCGATCGTAGTGCCTTGTGCGTAAGCGTCGAAAAAACGCTTGCTGAATTGATGCCCGCTGCTTGTTCACCGACATCAGCGTCTGGACCGCAACGGAAGCGCGGATTGTTCGGCCGCAAGCGGTCGCGTCGGGCGGAAGGAGGGTCCCGATGACGTTACTAGAACGGGCGATGTGTGCAGCGGGCGCGAGTGGAAACGTGTCTGCGGGCTCATTCGCGCCGATTGAGGTGGCCGATGTGCGACGTATCGATGCTGCTCGCCAGTTTGAGCGCTTGCAGGAGCAGGTGCAGAAGTTCGTGTCTGTCGACGACATGGCAGCGATGATGGCGGAAAATCCCAGCAGGGCGCGCAGCGAGCTTCGGAGTGCGTGTCGGCAGGTGTTCGAGGGCGAGCAGTGGCGTGCGGTTGACGAGATGCATCGGCGCGCGCTAACCGAACAGCTGATGGATTCCGTGTTTGGGTTCGGCCCGTTGGAGGGGCTGCTCGCTGATGACAGCATTACCGAGATCATGGTGAACGGCCCTAACCGAGTGTTCTACGAGCGTGATGGCGTGATCGAGCGTAGCTCGCAGACGTTTTCCGGCGAAGGGCAGTTACGCGCGCTCATCGACCGTATCTTAGGGCCACTTGGGCGGCGTGTCGATGAGTCGTCGCCGCTGGTGAACGCGCGTTTGCCGGAGGGGCATCGCGTAAACGTGATCATACCGCCGCTGGCACTCGATGGTCCTGTGGTAACCATTCGGAAATTTCCGAAGGGGGTTATGACGCTCGAGGACATGGTTGCGCGCAGGTCGTTTGATGAGCGCATGAGACGCTTTCTGCAATGGGCGGTGCGCTTGCGCAAGAGTATTGCTGTGTCGGGGGGCACGGGCAGCGGCAAGACTACGTTGCTCAATGCGCTGTCGTGTGAGATTCCCGTCCGTGAACGCATTGTCACCATCGAAGACTCCGCCGAACTTCGGTTTTTAGAGCATCCACACGTGGTGCGGTTGGAGGCGCGCCCGCGGAATGCGGAGGGTTCAGGTGAGGTGACTATTCGCGATTTGGTGGTGAACGCCTTGCGCATGCGGCCTGACCGCATTGTGGTGGGCGAATGTCGCGCTGCTGAAGCGATTGACATGCTGCAAGCCATGAACACGGGACACGACGGGTCGCTGACCACGTTGCATGCGAATTCACCAGCGGAATCGGTGTCGCGTTTGACCACGATGGTACGTTATGCGGTCGATCTACCGGTCGATGTCATCGAGGCGAACATCGCGAGCGCACTTGATGTGGTCGTTCAGACAGCGCGCAGCTTGGATGGGTCACGCTTTGTCAGTGAGATCGCCGAGTTCTCATTCGATCGGCAACGTCGTCTTTGCCAGGTTAGCACGATGTTTCGCAGAATGTCGCCAGCAGACGAAGGTCGATGGTTGGCAATACCCTCATGGGTTGACGGCCTTGTCGATTGCGGCGTTGCCACTGCTAAGGAGGTTCAGGCATGGAAGCTTCAACTGCGCTTGCCCTGTGCGGCGTGATGGCGGTTACAGGGGCTTTCGCCTCAACAGCGCTGCTTGTTCGTGCAGTGCTGTTGTCGGCTCGCAGGCAAGGGGTGCTCGCAGGAAAAACCGGCTTGTCTGGCTTACTTGCTCATGCGCTTCGCAATGGTATTGTGCCGCTTGTTCCCTTCTCTCGAGTGCTTCGGAAGACGCGTCGCATACGGCGTATTTCGGATGAGGCCGCCGAGTGTCTCGAGGCGAAAGGGGTTCCTTCGTCGGGCGAAGCTGCGCTTTCGGTTGTGCTTGGCGTGTTGCTCACCGTATCCGGCGTGGCATTTGTGGCAACCCGTTCGTCGGTGTGCGCGGCGGCGGTTCCGCTGTGTCTTGCGGTTGCAGGTATGTCGGTACTGCGATCCGCGGATGATCGACGCCAGGAGGCGCTTCGTGATGCGGTACCCGACGCGCTGCGGGCGATGGGTGTGTGCTTTCAGTCGGGGTTGTCGTTGCTGCAAACGTTTCGGCAGGTGTCTTCCGAGCTGAAAGGACCTTTGTCTCAACTGTTCGCACGGGCTGCGCACCATTTGGAAACCGGCCACTCGGCAGAAGAGGCGCTTGCGGTTCTAAAGGGAAGCGACTCGTCGCCTGGGCTTGCTTTTGTTGCTGTTGCGTTGGACGTGCAACATGAATCGGGTGGCAGCATGCGACAAGTGCTCGATGCGGCGCGCGAGACGGTTGAGGGCGAAATCGAGCTCGCCCGGTCGCTTCGAGTGCAGACGGCACAGGCGAAGCTGTCGGCGCAGGTGGTTTCTATCATGCCATTCGTTTTGGTGGCGTTGTTTTCGGTCATGAGTGACGATTTTCTAACACCGTTTTTTTCGAGTGCCGCTGGAATCATGCTACTCACGCTGGCTTTGAGTATGCAGGCTGCGGGAATTGTGCTGGTCAGGCGTATGTTGTCGGTCGAGGTGAGGTGATTGCTGGTGATGGTTGATAGCTCAGCACTCGCGTGCACTGCGTTGGTGTCAGCAGGCGCAGCAGGTGCGTTTGCGGGATCCTGGGTGCTTGGCGTTCGGCGTGATGCTCGTTCGCGGCGAAGGTTGTTGTCTGCGGTTGGTGCGACGGAAGCGCGCTCTGGCACAATGCGCAACGACGATTTTTGGGCGAGTGTTGCGCGGGCGGTAGCGGACCTGTCGCGAAAGATAACGCTGAGCGCTTGTCGTCCGATTGCAGCGTCGCGTACGCCGCAGCGTGTACGTCGTTGGTTTGATGCCCACGTTCGGAAGGCGGGGATGGATCAGACGGCTGCAACGGCGGAAGGGCTGGTTGAAACGAGCGTTCGGGCTGCGCTTATGTTCGCGGCGTTGTTCGGCGCGTTCGGGTTAGCATTCTCGTCTGAGCTTGGCGTTCTCGGAGTAGTTGCAGGCGTGGCTTTTGGGGTGTCTTTACCTGCTCGGGCGATGTTGAAGCTACAGGCGCGTCGTGCAGCTTTGCTTGAGCGTGAGTTGTCAGAAATGCTTGAGGTAGTGGCTTTGGGACTGCGCAGCGGCCTTTCGTTTGACCGGGGATTTCGGTTGTATTGTGAGCATTTTTCAACGCCATTTGCGCGATCGTGCGAAGCGGCTCGGTGCCGGTGGATATATGGCTTAGTGCCGCGCGAGCAAGCGCTGCGCGATCTAGCTACTTCATATGATTCGCCGCAGCTGGAACGAGTTATGGAAAGTGTGATCAGGTCATTGCGATTCGGGTCGTCGCTGGCCGAGGTGCTCGAACAGGCGGCTGCCGAAGCTCGGCAGGCCCACCGTGCCAACGTGCAGGAACGCGTTGCGAAGGCTCCGGTAAAGATGATGGTTCCCACAGGGACACTTATTCTGCCGGCGATGTTGTTGCTCGTGCTCGGTCCGGTACTGCTTGAACTCATGAATGGGTTTTAACCGATGGAAGGGAGATTTGACCATGAAAATGCTTGCGGGTGCATGCCGGAAGCTGTCGATTCGTGCAGATGTAGCGTTTCGCACGCTGCTTCGAAGAAGAAGCGGACAGGGAACGACCGAATACGCAATCTTAGTAGGTGTGCTGGTGGTGATCGCTATTCTGGCTATCACGCTATTCAAGCCGAAGATCCAGGAGCTGTGGGATGCGATCGCGTCGGGTATCAACGGTTTGTAGGATTTCGCGCGAACGGGAACACCGCACGGTTACGGGCACAGAGCACGGTCGAGTACGCGATCGTAACGGCGGCGTTTATGGCCGTAGCTGTCGCGTTTGGTGCGATGTGGCGCTTGATGTCGAATGGCGAAATCGTCTCTCATGCCTTGGCGGCAGCGGCGCGGTGCGTGATCGCGTCGCCAGCGGGGTTTCTTTCCGACGTCTTTTTGTTCTGATTCGACAGTGCGGCGCACCTACTCGCAGTAGCAGCGCGATGGTAGCGGCAGGGCTGCGCGGTCAGTCAACTGTTGAAGCGGTGTGCATGATACCGGTGCTATTTGCGCTGCTGCTCTTGCTCATTCAACCAGCGATTCTGTTGTACGACCGCATGGTCATGCAGGCGGCGGCTACGGAAACATGTCGGCTGCTCGCTACCGCAGCGCCTGCGGGTGGCATTGATGAAGGACGTTGTGAGGAATATGCGCGCCATCGGCTGGGTTCTATCCCTTCGGTCGACGTGTTTCACGTGCATGACGGAGGGTGTACGTGGAAGGTTGAGTTGCAAGGAAACGAGTCGTCTGCTGCCGTGAGCGTGCGCATATCGACCGAGGTTGAACCGCTGCCGCTAGTGGGTATGGCAGCAGGGCTGCTCGGTGCGTCGAACGGACGGGGAAACTTCGAAGTTCAGGTTGAAGCGAGTCAGGCCGCGCAGCCCGAATGGGCACAGGCGGCCGAAGGAGGGTTGAATCCCCCTGGCTGGATAGGGGTGTGGTTGGAATGAGGAAACGCAGCGTTTCATCAGGGCTCTTTTGCGATAAGAATGGCTTTACGACAGTAGGCGCAGCTATTGCCTTATTACTCACGCTTGCTCTCGTGTTTTCGTCGGCGCAGGTGTATCGCATCAACGCTGCATCGGCAAAAGCACAGTCGGTTGCCGATGCAGCGGCGCTAGCTGCGATGAACGAGGTTGCGGAGTTTACCATCGTGGTGCGCTTGTGCGATGCTGTGGTGCTCACGCTGTCCCTCACAGGGCTTGCGGCTATGGGGTTAGGCGTTGTGGCGTTGTGTACGCCGGTTACGTTTGAGTTGTCGGGCACGCTCATTGATGCTGGTAAGAAGGTGCTTGATGCCCGCGATACGTTTTCGGCTGACGCGAAGCGCGCGCTCGAGAAGCTGCAACGGGCGCTGCCGCTGTTAGCCGCGGCGAACGCACAGTCGGTTGCGGCAGGAAATAACAAGGACGGCAGCTCCTATGTTTCGCTTGCTGTTTTGGTTCCCTGGGAGGGCGATGAAGTATCGGTTGGCTCTCAAGGCGCCTTCGACGAGGTCGAAGGCAACGTTGATGCTCGTGCGGATGACGTGCGCGCGGCGGCTGAAGCTGCGGAAGCGGCGGCGCAACGGGCCAATGAAGCGAAACTGCTTGCGTACGAGCACGATTGCGGGCTGAGCCCGTCGCGCTGCATGTATGAGCGCGCCGCTACGCTTGCCGGTATGGCTGGTGCGGTAAATCCGTACTACGGGAGTGTCGATTCGTGGTCGTTTTCCGTGGCACTTAATCGTGCGAAAGCGTATTATGCAGCGCGGTTGAGTCAAGAGGCACCCGGGGGCGCTTCCGTTGCAGATCAAGCTCGTTCGGCGTTGAGAAAGCGCTTGTACGAATACGCGAACGACCAGATGAGCGGGGCGTACGTTCATGAAACAGAAGGCTCGTTTTCGGCGAATTTCCCGCTGCTGCCGAAAAACACTGCCGAAATGCGTGGAACGTCGCTCTATGAGCAGGCAGTTTACCCGATAACCTCGTCGGACGCGGGGCTAATCATGCACGCATGGCCGGGTTGTCCGAACGCTGCGGGTGCAAGTAGCGTGGGATCCATCGCTCAAATGGAAGCGGGCAATTTTGGGGAGTGTTCCGAATGTGGATTCACCGCATCCAGTATGGGAAAGGTTGCGGCCGCATCGTCGTCCATCGACAACGGGTTTGAGTACCACTACCGTATTGTTGCAGAAGCAGCACAAGAATACCAACAGGCGCGTGAAGAACTCGATCCTCTTTCTAATCAGGTAAAGCAGAGCGCATCAGGCTTGTTTTCCGACATTACCGACGCAATGCGCCAAGCAGGGCAGCAGCGCATTGCGATGCGTCCGCCGGGAAGCCAAGGCGTTATCGTCCTTGCAGCCGATGTGGGGTCGGTGCCAGTTGGCTTTCAGAGTAGCTTCGTTGCCTCGCCTGAATCGATGGGTGCACGCGCGGCGGTGTCGGCAGCCACACTGGTTGAAGAGCCCGCCTCAGAAGCAGGGAATGTTATCGCATCGGTACTTGATGGTCTTGCCGATACGGAAGGCGCGCTTGTTGGTGGGGCTGGCATTGTGCTTGATTGTTGGTCGGCGCTGCTTAAGGCTTACGCCGATGGACAACAGGCTCTAACGGGGGCTGTTAGCGAAGCCGCAGACTCGCTTCCGCTGGCCAGTGCAAGTGGTTTGGGAACGTGGGCTGCACGCGCTTTGACCGAAGCGGTTGAAGGGGCGGGGCTACAGCCAGCCGATCTCGACGCAGTGAAACCGTTGCTGGTGAACTCCCATCACGTTGCAAGCAACGGTGAAGGGACGTTTTGTGCCACGTTGCTCTCAGTGAAGCAGCGTGCCGCGACTGATTCCGGAGGGCTGTTCTCGATGCTTGTCGGCGGTGTGGAACAGGCAGCTGTCGAGGCCGTTTCCACGAATGGTGGCAAGATCGAGGTTGCAACGATCAGCATTCTTGGACCCAATGGGCCGCAGGTGCCCATCGAGATAGCGTTGCCGCCGCCGGTGGCGGATGCGACAACAAGGCTGATTCATCGTGTTGCCGATGGTATTCGTGATGTGTACGTCCAAGTCGTGGGGGTAAAAGTATGGGAGTAAGGCTTGCGGGGCATAGGTGGCTTGACGCAACGTGCCTGCGTTCGATTTCGCGCCGTAGAGCCACTTTGTCAAACAGTGTGTCCCGAAAACGACTGTGTCAGAGGTTCGACGGGCAGATGACGGTCGAGCTTGCGGTTGCGTTTCCGGTGCTGGTGATTATTGCAGTTATCGCGGTGAACGTAACGTTGTTCTTGGGAGAGTGCGCGGCCTACGACAACGCATTTTGTGAAGCGGTGCGCGTGAATGCGACATCTCCCGCATATGGCGAGGATGCCGGGCAATCAGTAACTCGCATAGATGCTGCTCTGGCCGAGCGGTTCAACAGGGAGTTTGAAAGCTCGTCGGTGTCAGTTTCGGGATCGACGGGTGGGAAAGCGACGTTTACCGGCACGCTCACGTTGCACCCGACGCTGTTTGGTATGGGGTTGCGCTCGTCAGTGCTGGGCGTGAGCTTACCAAACATGACCCATGCTGTGTCATTCACCGTCGATTCGTACAAACCGGGGGTGTTCTTATGAGTGCGCGTAACCGTGCCTACCTAAGAGGACAAGCCGCGCCGCATGCGCGCCAGCATGATGCTGCTTACGATCGCGGTGCTATTGGAAAAAGCACACCTGTTGGAACGCTTACCCGCGCAAAAGTTCTACCTTATGTTCGGCGGCACCATGCAGATGACAGCGATAAGCGGGATTACATCATGCATCGTCGCGCGCTTCGGGCGTTGGCAATTGTTGTTGCGATAATTGCCCTGGTGCCCGCCTCAGCGGCGGTAGCTGATCCGGAAGCTCAGCTGACAAGTGTCGGGCTGGTGTCTCACGTGGGAAGTCTGCTGCACCAAGTAGACCTCTTGGAACAGACCAGTTTGCCCGACGGATTCGAGGATGAGGTCATGTCGTTTGAGCGTTACTGCGAGCGGCGTTGCGATTTGGATGCACAGGTAGTGGGCTTCTCGCTGGATGCCAACATTGATGAGCCCTTAAATGAGATTCGCCAACAGCTTACAGCGAAGGGTTGGGATGAAGTTCGAAGTGGCGTTGATGGCTGCTCGACCTTCACGAAGTCTAGTGGACGATACCAGTGGGTGTTTGTGCAGTGCGTACCCATAGAAGGATGGACGAGTGTTGTTGTTCGCTACGAATTGGGCGAGGGTGAAAGCGAACAGGAAGGAGGGTGATCGCTGTGGAAGATAGCGATGGTGTGCGCATGCGGTTTGCCGTGTCGTGGCGTGAACGGTTGAGGGGATTGCTGCTGCGCGAAACGACCGACGAAGTGCTCGTACTCGTTCCGTGCAGCGACGTTCACACGTGGGGGATGCGCCGCGCTATCGACATCGCGTTTGTTGATGGATGCGGGCGGGTGCTCGCAGCGCATTGCAACGTGGGACCTTGCCGACGTGTGCGCCATCCTCGGGCGAAGATGACGCTTGAGCGCTTCTCGCGCGATGACGTCGAATGGTTTCGCACGGGTGATCAGATACGTATCGTACGTTTGAAAGGATAATAAAGATGAAAGTATGTCCTGTGTGTGGTGCCCGAGCATTTGATGATGCTGAGGTGTGTTACGGATGTCTTCACCGCTTTGCGGAAGAAAGGCTCGACCAATGCGCGTTCGGTGCAACTGAGGAAGCGGTGCAGTCCGATTCCCTTGAAGAGCCGAAAGAGTCTGAGCCAGTACATGCTGTAGGTGTGTCTGTACCACCGAATAGCCTCGATCAAACTTGCGGGCAAACGCGCTCGTTGCCCTCAGTGTTGCCAACAAGTCCCATGATGGCTGTTCCTGCGCATACGGTTGTTCCCATAGAGGGTAACGTTTTCTCGCTTTCGGCTCCGGCAGGGCTGATCATACAGCTGAGTGTGCAACCTGCTCCGGAGCCGGTTGCTTGCAGCGCATGATAGCAGGCGATGTAGTTCGGGCGCTTGTTCCTGCATTCGGTCTAGTAGTGCTGTTTGCGGCGGCGGTTGTGCTGGTGACACTGGCGATTGAAGACGCACGACAAAAAACGGTGCCGGGAGGAAGGTGCTTCGTGTTCGTAGCGCTGTGTGCTGCGTTTCAGGCATGCTGCAAAAGCGTAAGTTCGCTCTGTGCTGGTGCGTTGTGGGCTGCGGTGTGCATCGCGTTTTGGGTAGCGGTGAACGCCGCAGCACGCCGTCGTACAGCAAATCGCGGTGCGGTCGCCCTCGGCGAAGGTGATGTGATCTGCATGGTGGGGCTGTGTTTAGCAAGCGGCTTCGATGCACCAATGGGGTTCGCATGCTGTTTCGCCGTTGCGGGTGCGTTTTCGCTTGCGGGTCTCGCAACAAAGCGCTTACGCCTCGGCGATGCCATTCCGCTCATACCCTTTTTCTGCTGTTGGTTCGCCTATGCCGCTTTCCAAGTCATTGTATGAGTCTCGGTGCAATTCGTCGCTACATTGAAGCTGTGGGAGGCGAGCTTGCGCTTGTGGCTGATCTGCCGACAGGGCGGGTACGTCTCATCTGATGAATTGGAGCGGGGGAGGGGTTGTCAGCGATACAACTGCAATGAAACGTAACGATGATCTGGACATACGTACCATGTTGAGTAAACGCCGCTCTTTGAATTGTCAAAATCTCATCTACACTGCACCTAGCTACCTTTTGTAATGAGTTTGTAATGTAGCAATAGTGCGGGAGGGGGTGCCTTGCTTCATGGCTTGTGAAGCGTACCGGGGTGCCACTGTGCGAATGCTGCGCTGTATGCCTTCTCGAAGAGCACGTTTTTCTTCAAGGGGCAAAGCTGCTCTTCTTCTTGTTGCAATCGCCTTCTTCCTTACTGCGATGGGATGTGTTCGTTTTGCATGGGCGGATGAGATTGGTTCTGTCGATGTGTCGCTTTTTCAAGGCGAGCCATCGGCAAACAAATCTTTCAGCGTTTCGGGAATGCTGCCCGGCGATAAGCAAACAACGAAGAGCGTTATCGAGGTTAGCCATCGCGATGAGCTGACGGTGTGGTTTGAGCTTTCTCTTACGGAAGACGACGGCAGACTTGCCGACGCTCTTAGGGTGCGCATCGTTGACCTTCCGACAGGTGAGTTGGTGTGTGAGGGAACCGTCCGACAGCTTGATGTTCAAGATGTGCTGGGTATTTCCGTGCCCGCAACGGCTACAGGCACTTCAACGTTACAGTGGCTTGTTGAGGTAAGTTTGCCAACTTCGGCTGGAAACGAGTATCAAGCCTCCCGTTGTGTCTTCGACTTGCACTGGTATATTCAAACGGAAGACGAAGGCAAGCTTGTGCCACTTTCCCAAACAGGCGATGCGGTTTGGCTGCTTGTTGTGGCGATCGTAGTTCTTATCGTATGTGGCGGGGTGGCTTTGTTGGTATCTGCGTGCTGCCGACAGTCTCGGGCTGTTGCGGTAGCCACTTCGTGCTCGCCAAGTTTGTTGGGCATGCCTGAAGGACCGAACAATATTGCACCACCCCGCGTGATTACTGCGGGCCAGAGCGATATTCCCAAGAGGAGTGCCGGAATACTTGCAGGTTTAGCGGTGCTTGCTATGGTGCTTGTTGTGGTGCTGATCGCATGGGCTGTCGTGCGATCGCACGTGGTGTTGCCCAATCATACGTTCGAAACGGCAACAGTGGGCGTTGACCTCAATAGCGGAAAGCCTGTGTTTGATGGCGGCGTGTTCGCAGAACCCGGTCGCGCCATCGTTGAGGACTTTACGGTTACCAATACGGGAACTGTAAGTTGCTATGTTCGTGTGTATGCAGACAACATCCAAGGGTTACTTGCTCCATCACTCGAAATATCGATATCAGACAAAGCTTCGGGCAGCGTGCTGTACAAAGGCGATTTGCTTGCTTTAGAGAGCAAGACGGCATGTATGACTTTCGACGCGCTTGAGCCGGGGCAAACACAGGTGTTTACCGCGACGGTTCGCATGAGTGAAGACTCAAGTGATTCCTACCAGGGAAAAGGCGTTTCGTTCGATCTGCGGGCCGACGCTACGCAGGTGCGTAACAACGAGGGGAGGGAGTTCTAGTATGCCCCTGTTGACGCGCTTAAGAGCATGGCGGCACACTGTTTCCACCTGCGCACATGCTGGCGGAAATGACAACTCTATACACGCCGATACTCGCATGCCCGCTGCTGAGTGTTCGGCAGATAAAACCGCTCCCCAGCTTGAAAACGTATACAGAAAAACGATGCTTGTAGCAAGCGTTCTTATGTTGTTGGCGAGCTTTGTCTTGCTTGCGGGAGCAAGCTCTGCGTGGTTTACCGACGCAATTACGATCAGAGGAAACGTTATCAAGGCAAGTGACACGTTTCCAACGAAAGCGAACTCTGCCGCGCAATCCGACGTGGTGGAGGGAACTGATACCAGTCTTGAGAATCCTGGCACGCCAATGGTGTCTGACGGTCTATCAAACTCAAGTAAGAACACGTCAGATACTTCTCCCGATACCGTTCAACCTGATTCCAACCTTGAATCCGAAGAAGGTATCAAAGACAGCTCAACAAGCGAATCGTTGTCGGGCTCAGAAGAGGACAACAAAAAGCATGACGAAGTGGACTCCGCTTTGCTATCACGTGGCGGAGACGATAAGGCAGGTGGTGTGTAGGACGTAGATACGAAGTGAAATCATCGAAAGGATACTAAGAGGGAGGTTACCTATGGAGAAAACGTACAACAAGAAGCTCGTAGCAAGTGTGGTGCTTATGGTGTCATCGCTCGTGCTGCTCGCGGGCCTCACCTTTGCCTGGTTCACCGATAGCGCAGTGAGCTCGAATAACAAGATTCAGGCGGGAACACTAGATATTGAGGCTACGGTGGCGAATGTTGAAGCTAATGCAACGACGACGTATCAGATTGGCGGCGTGAACGGTGGTGTTGCATTTGGCTTTGGCAATGCGGTTGATATCACTACGTCGGATCCGATCATTACCGAAGAGAAGTGGGAGCCGGGCGCAACGAATGCCAAGCTGCTTACCGTTACCAACAAGGGCAACCTTGCTGCTCAGGTAAAGCTGCAGTTCGACATAAAAGACGAAAATCTTCAAGATGCGCTCTGGTTCGATTTCGTGCAAGTTAAAAACGGTCAAGCAACCGGACAATTCACCCAGCGCCCTATGAGCACGTTGAACACGTTCGCGAGTGGTCTTGAACTCCCAGTGGGACCGTCAGACGATAAGGGTGCCGCAGCTTATGTTGATTTCCCCAATTCGGTAAGCTTCATTCTCGTATATGGCATGTATGAAGATGCGGGCAACAATTATCAGGGCAAATCGTTCTCAGCCGACGTAACTATCCTCGCTACGCAACATACCTATGAAGCAGATGGCTTTGGCAACAAACAGTACGATGCAGAAGCGAAATATCCTGTTCCAGTTTCAGATAATAGTGAGCTGAAAGAAGCTCTTGCGGCAGGTGAAAGCGTTTGTTTAACGCAGGATGTTTCTATAACGGAAACACTGAACATCAGTAGTAATGCGGAGGATCCTATCAGCATCGATCTCAACGGAAAGAAACTTTCAACGCCTGCAGAAAGCAACATCGATGGTGTGGTGGATATTCATTCAGGTACCGTTTCAATTCTGAATGGCACGATAGAGTCGAACTCCAGTCAAGAAACCTCATCAGCGTTATATGCAGGGGGTTCATCGAAGGTTACTGTTGATAAGTGTGTTATCACGTCAACGAAAAACAAAACCTACGCTGTGGTGACAAACGGCGCTCATTCTAAAGAGGCTACAATAACCATCACAGACTCTAAGATCATTGCCGGATCAGATGACAACAACAAGGGTTATGTAGGTTATTTTCCTGCTGGAACGATAACGCTGAAGAACTGTACTGCGACTGGCCATATTTTTATTTCTGGTGGAACCGTTAACATCGATGGAGGCACGTACACGGCTACTGGGTTTAGCAATCAGGATAAGATATGGCATGCGGAAGATAGTGCAACCTATATTAAGAACTTGCCAAGTGGAAGCGCTTGTAATTTTGGTGACTCCATTCTGATTTATGACAATCGTGATGGGTATACGCTCAGCGGTGTTTCAATCAAAAACGTCGTCTTCAATACTGAAATCTCCCTTCAGGGTGGGAGTGAAGCAGTAGCCTACGCAATTAAGTATGTAGCACGGGATTACGCAGCTGTACCAGAGAGCATTGTTGTTTCGAATTGCACGTATAACAACAAGATTAAGGACGCTAATCCTGTGATGTTCATTAACACAAACGCCAAGGCTCTTCAGTAGAGCTTCTGAGTCCCTCCACCGATCATGCCGCCTTGCGTATAGTGGGGCGGCATGATCTGCCCGTTTTCCGCTTGTTTTAGGATTTCGTATGCCTGAAGCTTCCTCAAATAGAACGCTCGACGTTGCTCTCAATGTTGCAACTACCGCCATATTCGTGGCAGCCCTTGCGTTTACCCTGATTGTGGTGGGAACAACGCTTACATCGAAGGGTGGCGAGGTGTCCTTTTTCGGGTGGAAGCCGTATGTGGTGTTGTCCGATTCGATGCAGACTGAGTTTCAGGTGGGCGACATCGCTGTCTCGCATGTCGTCGATCCAAACAACGTGCAGCCAGGTGACATCATAACCTTTTTATCTATCGACCCCAACGCCTACGGTGAGGCGGTTACCCACAAGGTTCGCGAGCGTACCGAGTACGAAGGCGAATTGGCATTCATCACGTATGGAACAACCACGGGAATCGATGATGCCTACCCGGCGCTCGCCAGTCACGTTACCGGCGAGTTTGCCTTTGCCATTCCTAAGGCGGGTTATCTTTTCCAGTTTTTCAAATCTCCTGCGGGCTATGTCGTGCTGGTTCTCATCCCGTTTGCCATCCTCATTGGGCTACAGATGCGCAACTTCTTTCGCCTGGTGAACAAGAAAAAGGAGCAGCAGGCAGTAGCTCAACTTCACGAAATCGAAAAGCAGCGGCAACAAATTGAGGCGCTGAAAGCAGAAATAGCGCGGTTGCGGGTTGAGTGCCTGCGGGTTGAGTGCCTGCGGGTACCTACCGAAAACGAGCTGCCGACCGAGCCAATCAGGCGCGGTCGGCATACTCGGTAGCTTTATGCCCGCTCTATCTGCGCAGGGCGGGCATAATCACGGAATTATTCAGCGTTGCCTAAGAAGGCAACCACGGCGCTCTCTATGTCGGCTGTTCCGTTGTCGATAATTTCCGTGAAGCGAATGGGCAGGTTGTCAAGCTGTGCGAGTCCGGCAGGAATGCGGGTGTCGCCGGTTTCTTTCGCGATAAGCTCGTTTAACTGACAACCAGAAAGCGCCTCCACGTCGGTGGGCAACGGGTCGCCGGGTGCAATGCCGTGCAGCGCGCGGTACACGTTGTCGCCGAACTTAGCCCAGTGCGCCGTGCTGGCAATAAGCACGGGGTTATCGCCGCGCAGTCGCTCGGCAGCGCGGTAGGCAACAGCGGTGTGGGGGTCAAGCACGTAGTTGTGCTTCTCGAACACGCGCTTGATAGTTTCCAGACATTCCTGGTCATCCACCGAATCGGCGCAGAACAGCTCGCGCATGCGGGCGAACGTATCGCGATCAACACGGAAGCAGCGCTTCTCGCGCAGGTCGGTCATCCATTGCGATATCGCTTCGGCGTTGCGATCGGTCAGTTCGAACAGCTGCCGTTCGAGGTTCGAAGACACCAAAATGTCCATGGAAGGTGACGGCGTGAGTACGAACTCGCGGTTGGAGATGTCGTAGGTGCCCGTGCTTATGAAGTCGGTGAGCACGCGGTTCGTGTTGCTCGCGCACATGAGAGTTTCGATTGGCACGCCCATGCGCTTAGCGTAGTACGCCGCTAAAATGTTGCCGAAGTTGCCTGTTGGCACGCAAACGTCAATTTTGGCGCCGCGGTCAACCTTGCCGTCGGCAACGAGCTGTGCATACGAACTCACGTAGTACACCACTTGCGGCAGCAGGCGACCCCAGTTGATGGAGTTCGCGCTGGAAAGCGCCACACCGTGCTCGCACATGAGCGACTCGGCGAACGAAGCGTTGCCGAACACATTCTTTGCGCCGGTTTGGCAGTCGTCAAAGTTTCCGCGCACGGCCCAAACCTGCACGTTTTCGCCCGCTTGGGTGGCCATTTGCTTGTACTGAATGTCACTCACGCCGCCGTGCGGGTACATGACTGCAATGGATGTTCCTTCGGCGTCCTTAAATCCTTCCAGCGCCGCCTTACCGGTGTCACCCGACGTTGCCACCAGAATGAGGAACCGGTGGTCAAGCTCGCCACGTTCGCGAAGCGCCGCTGCACTTGCGCTGAAGAACCGCGGCAAGCATTGGAGCGCCATGTCCTTAAAGGCGCTTGTGGGCCCATGCCAGAGTTCGAGCACATGTGTGCGTTCGTCAAGCGATGTAATGGGGCAGATGCGCTCGTCATCGAAGTTTTCGCCGTAAGCACCTTCCATACAAGTGTCGACCACACTGTCGGGTAGGTCGACGTCGAACAGCCGGTAGATGCTCGCCGCGCGCTGCGCGTAAGGCAGCTTCGCTAGCGCA
Source organism: Adlercreutzia sp. ZJ138 (assembly GCF_011038935.1). NCBI lineage: Bacteria > Bacillati > Actinomycetota > Coriobacteriia > Eggerthellales > Eggerthellaceae > Adlercreutzia > Adlercreutzia sp. ZJ138. The sequence goes on from NZ_JAAKEA010000025.1 coordinate 17,996, forward strand.
TCAAGGTCATCGAGCGTAAGCTCGGGGATATGCTCGGGCACGTACAACCCGCCGCCCTGGGCCAGGCCGTCGATGACTGCTCGGGTGAAAGGCACATGCTTGGTGCATGCTCCGCGGGTATCAAGGTAGAGGTTCTCTGACATGGCTCACGCTTTCTCGAATGGGCACACTACGGCCCGTCATGCGGATGCGACTTCGCAAGTATACCCACTTCGCGCAACGGTAGGTGCAGCAGATGGCCTAAAGCCGCAAAAACCCTGCGATCAGGTTCGGTCAGATCCGGGCGGGTTTGAGTGAATTCGGGCGACTTCGGTGGGGTGCAGTTCGGTTATGGAAAAGGAATCACTGAAAAAAGGGAGGGCTACCAAACCCCGAACTCACGGGAACGGTGAAAAGTTAGAAAAAGTTTCCTATATATAACAAAAAAGTTCACCAAGGCTTTCTTTTCTAAAAAGTTTGCTATAGAATACTTTCCGGACATGTCATACGGGGAAGCGTTAAGTAAAGCTGGAGGCTTTAATTAGCGTTTCCCATGGTTTTCGGTGGGAAGCAACGAAGCGAGAAAGGAACAGTATGGCAGATAAAACACTGCGCGACGTGCGCATTGGGGAGGTCGGCGCGGTCGTTCGCCTGGTTGGCGAAGGTGCCATCAGGCGTCGCATCATGGACATGGGTATCACCAAAGGCGTCGAGGTATATGTGCGCAAAGTCGCTCCTTTGGGCGACCCGGTTGAAGTGACGGTTCGCGGCTACGAGCTTTCACTGCGCAAGTCGGAGGCAGAACGTGTTGTTGTTGCGTAAAGGCCGGTAGTGCGGCAATTCCGTCGTGCGAATTGCTGCGGGGCTCCATAGAACCCTAAAAGCGCGAAGGCGCTTTTTGAATGGCAACTAGTTAGCTAGAGCAAACTTATAGCAAAAGCTAACTTCGAGAGATGAAAGGTAGAACATGACAGTTCGCATTGCGCTTGCCGGCAACCCAAATAGCGGCAAGACCACGATGTTTAACGAGCTTACCGGTGCCAATCAATATGTTGGAAACTGGCCGGGCGTGACTGTTGAGAAGAAAGAAGGGAAATACTCAAAGAACAAAGAGGTCACCATCACCGACTTGCCGGGCGTGTATTCTCTGTCGCCGTATAGCCCCGAGGAAATTGTTACGCGCGATTACCTGCTTGACGGCAACCCCGACGCCGTTATCAACCTGGTTGACGCCACGAATCTCGAGCGCAACCTTTACCTTACTACGCAAATCATCGACTTGGGTGTGCCCGTGGTAGTGGCGCTCAACATGATGGATCTTGTGGAGAAATCTGGTGGTACGGTGGATGTCGCAGGGTTGTCCAAGCAGCTAGGATGTCCTGTTATCGAGACGTCGGCGCTGAAAAGCCGCGGTCTTGACGATGTGGTGAAGGCCGCCATTGCAGCGGGAAAGCAGGGATCGCTGCCTGCTCCGACCTACCGCTTCTCAGATGCGACCGAAGAGGCTATTGGTAAGATCATCGACATCATTGGCGCACGCGTAAAATCCAACGTCGCTCGGTGGTTCGCTATCAAGGCGCTCGAGGGAGAGCAGTGTTCCCTCAATGCGCTGTCGCTGTCGGCGGCCGACATGAAAAACGTAGATGTCGTTCGCGCCAGCCTCGAGCACTTGCTTGACGACGACATTGAGGGTGTTATCGCAGGTGAACGCTATGACGCTATTACCGACATCACCATGAAGTGCGTGAAAAAAACTGGTGCGGGCATGACGCTCACGCAAAAAATCGACCGCGTGGTCACCAACCGCTGGGCTGGCCTTCCCATTTTCGTGGTGGTCATGGCACTTGTGTACTACATCGCCGTCACGCTTGGTGGCGGCGTTGTTACCGACTGGGCAAACGACGGCATTTCCGGTGACGGATGGCTCTACACAGGTGGTGCGGCGTATGAGGAAGCGGTCGGCGCGTGGGAGGAAGAGGTCGCCGCGGCTGAGGCAGCTGGCGACACCGCGCTTGCCGAGGCGCTTGCGGAAGAGGAACCTGATCCTTCCGATGGTTCGTGGGGTCTGTGGATTCCAGGGCTTACGCCCATCATCGGCGGGGCGCTTGAGGCCATCGGTGCGGCCAGCTGGGTGCAAAGTCTCGTACTTGATGGCATTGTTGCCGGCGTGGGTGCAGTCATTGGCTTCATTCCGCAGATGATCCTGTTGTTCCTCATGCTGGCGTTTTTGGAGCACTGTGGCTACATGGCGCGCGTTGCGTTTATGATGGATCGCATCTTTCGCAAATTTGGTTTGTCCGGCAAGTCATTCATCCCCATACTCATTGGCTCGGGTTGCGGCGTGCCCGCCGTTATGGCCACGAAAACCATCGAGAACGAAAGCGACCGTCGCATGACGGTTATGACTACCACTATGATTCCCTGCGGCGCGAAAATGCCCATTATTGCGCTCGTATTCGGTGCTTTAGCAGGTGGCGACATGGAAACAGCGCGGTGGGTAGCTCCGCTGTTCTACTTCCTGGGTGTTATCGCCATCATCGTGTCCGGCATTATGCTGAAGAAATTGCGCGCGTTTGCAGGCGAAGCGACCCCGTTTATCATGGAGCTGCCGCAGTATCATCTGCCCGCCGCAAAAAGCGTGGCTTTAGCCACATGGGATCGCGTGAAGCACTACATTGTGAAAGCTGGTACGATTATCTTCCTGTCAACCATTGTCATTTGGTTCCTCATGAACTTCGGCGTGTATGAGGGCTCGTTTGGCCTGCTCGATGCCGAAATGGACGGGTATCTGGACTACAGTTTCATGGCTATGCTCGGCAACGCCCTGGCGTGGATATTCGTGCCGCTGGGCTTCGGAGATTGGCAAGCGACTGTTACGAGCGTCACCGGCCTGGTTGCCAAAGAGAACGTAGTTGCCACAGTTGGTGTACTCACGCAGCTCGGTGAGCTGGGTGAAACCGATCCGACACTGTGGGAGGGTTTCGCGCTCATGTTTGGCGGCAGCACGTCGGCCATCCTGGCGTTCACTGCGTTCAACTTGCTGTGCGCACCCTGCTTTGCAGCTATTGGTGCTATTCGCAATCAGATGCGTTCCGCAAAGTGGACGTGGGCAACCATCGGATATATGACCGGGTTCGGCTGGTGTGTTGGTCTAATGCTGCGTCAGTTTGTGGGCCTTGCCACGGGCGAAATCGGTTTCAGCGTGTGGACGGTGCTCGCTTGCGTGGTTGCTGCTGGTATGATCTTCCAGCTGGTGCGCCCGATGCCCGATTATGAGAGAATTGATGCATTGAAAGCGGCGAAGAAGTTGTCTGCCGATAAGAGCGCTGCGTAAGGTAGCACGCAGAATCCGACAGGCTTTATGGTTTTTTTCCGGCGCGCCTATGGTTGGGTGCGCCGGAAGGCCGGTTTTCCGGTTCGGCGCAATTGGGTGGCTTTTGGCGGTAGTGGGTTGTTTGAGCTCGTCACCGCAGGTAGTCACGTGAATTACCCCGAGTCGAAAAACCGACGATGTGGAAAAGGTGATGGGAACATGATTCAACCACTGGACATAAGTGTTGGCACCGTAGTGGTACTTGTTGTTGTGGCTGCCTGGGTTATATGGGCCGTTCGCCGCTTGTTTTTCCGTGGCATGTGCGATTGTCACGACCAGTGTTCTGCCACATCGTCCGACGATGTGGGGCGACGCCGCGTCTCGTGCGGCGGCTGCTCGGGGTGTTCGGGTTGCGCGGGCTGCTCTATTGGTGCGGTCAACACGGTCAACACGATCGACGCATCTCAACGGTAGTCTCATTGTCGTGCCGACTTACGCTGTCGCTCTGCGTCGTCGCGTCGCGCCGCACTGCCATGCTGTCACACCGCGCCACATCGTCGCATTGCATCGAACCGTCGTACCGTGCCAGCCGTCCTACGCCGCCGTCCCGCACCAGCTGCCCCACGTCGTCGCGCTAGCTGCCCCGCATAGCCGCTATGCGGGCTTTTGTGCAACATGGATAGCAGCGATGCCACCAGTGCAGTTTTTCCAGGTAACGTTTACGAATCCGGCTTGCTCCATCATATGTGCCAGTTCGCGCTGGTTGGGGAAAGCCCGAATGCTCTTCGACAGGTACACGAACCCTTCGCGGTCGCCGGTAACCACATTTCCCCAGAACGGTATGAGGTGCTTCAGGTAGAAAAGATACAGCGTACGCCAAGCGGGGTTTGGCGGTGTGCTGAACTCGAGACACACCAAATGCCCACCCGGTTTCAGCACGCGTAGTATTTCGGCGAGCGCTCGTTCGCGCTCCGGCATGTTCCGAATTCCGTATGCCATGGTAATAGCGTCGTAGCTTTCATTAGCGTACGGCATGTTCTGGCCGTCAACCACCTCAAAATCAACGGGAACGCCGTGCGCAGCACCGCGTTCGTAGTGCATGCGCGCCACGTCGAGCATTTCTGGCACGAGGTCAGTGCATTGGATGTGGCGCGGATGCAGCATGCGGGCCATGGTGAACGTTACATCCCCTGTGCCGCCGGCGATGTCGAGTACGTCGTCGTTGGGGCCGATAGGGGCTAAGTGCGCCATGCGCGCGAGCCATACTTTGTATGCTCCAAAGCTTGATACGGCGTTGAAGCGCTCGTATTTCTTGGCAATGTGCGAAAAGATGTCTTTTACGCGCGTCGAAGAGAGTTCGGCGGGCGCTTCGGCACCCGTGGCGGTGTCAATGCTCACGGAAAATGGACTCCTTTTGTCTCGGTGGGAAAGCAATGTCTAGTATATCTGTTTTCCGTTGCATGACGTTTTCTGAAAGCATTACTATAGCGAGGTTATCCAATTTTTTGCACGAACGGAGTCGCCCATGCTGTCCGAGCGTATGCTCACCACCATTATCAAACAGCTTGCCTGTCGCGGGCTGGCGCTTAATCCCACGAACGAAACCGTGATGCCCGCACCCGAGCCAGGTCGTAAGTACATGCTGTACATGCATGTGCCGTTCTGCGAGCGATTGTGTCCGTATTGCAGTTTCAACCGCTATGCGTTTCGAGAAGACGTGGCGCGCCCGTACTTTGCTAACATGCGTCGCGAGATGCGCATGGTGAAGAATTTAGGCTACGACATCGAGAGCATTTACATGGGTGGTGGCACGCCAACCATCCTGCTTGATGAGCTGTGCGAGACGCTCGATGAGGCGCGCGATTTGTGGAACATTCGCGAAGTGGCGTCCGAAACGAACCCCAACCACCTGGTGCAGCCCTATCTCGATGCGCTGAAAGGCCGCATCCAGCGCCTTTCCGTGGGGGTGCAAAGCTTCAACAACGACCTTCTGAAACAAATGGATCGCTTTGACAAGTATGGTAGCGGCGAGGAAATCCTCGAGCGCATCGGCGAGGCGCTTCCGTATTTCAACTCGCTGAACGTCGACATGATCTTTAATTTCCCCAGCCAAACCGAAGACATCCTGCTTGATGATTTGGAGAAGATTGCCACGTGCGGCGCGCGCCAGACCACGTTCTCGCCGCTCTACGTGTCGAACGGCACCATGCGGAAGATGACCAGCACCTTAGGTAAGATGGATTATTCGCGGGAGTACCGTTACTACCAGATTCTCGACGGTGTGCTTGCGGGTGGCTCCGACCCGCTGTTCCATCGCACGACGCTCTGGACGTTCACGCGCAACGTCGAAAGCGATGCGCTGTTGGGTGTAGGCAGTGCAGGTGGTGCGGAAGATGCGTCAGCACCGCAGATCGACGAGTTCCAAACGTTCTACGACCAGTATCCCGCCATCGGGAGCGGTTCTATTACGTATCTGAACCGCAGCCTGTATGTGAACACGTTTAGCTTGCGCGAGTATAACGAAGCTATCGAAAGCGGACGGATGTCGCTCATGGGTAGAAGCGATATGTCCGAGCGCGATCTCATGCGCTACTGCTTTTTAGTAAACCTGTACAAGCTGCGTCTCGACAAGCACGCATTTGCGCGCGAGTTCGGCGTGAGTATCGAGCGCGGATTGCCGGTGGAGATGGCATTCATGCGTGCAAACCGGGCGTTTGCCACCGACACGTCCGACGAACTCACGCTCACTCCACGCGGGCGCTACCTGGTGGTGGTTATGTATCGGCAGTTCCTCAGTGCCATGAACAACCTGCGCGAACAAGCTCGCGCGGCGCTGTCGGGTCCCGAACGCGAGCTCCTCTTCGGCGACGGCACCATGCGGTAAGAAGCCCAGCGCTTTCGAGCTGCTTGAGTGTATACATTAAAGTATCTATAATTCAGGTAAGAATAATGAGTACTTAAGGAGGCTTGTATGTTGTCTGCAGCTTCATCCATTCCGCTCATTCGGCCCATCACTGACCTGAGAACGCAGTTCAACGACGTTTGCGCCCAAGCAACGGAGGCACAAGAGCCAATCATTCTCACAAAAAATGGCATACCTGCTTATGTGCTGGAAGACTGTGCAACGTATGAGGCTCAAGTTCAGCATAATCGGATGTATCTTGCGTTGCGTGAGGCAGAAATAGAGGAACGTTATCGTCCTGAGCCGATTTCCGCCGAGGAATCCGATGCCCGCATGGTTGAGATCTTCAAGATGTGGGGGCTTGATTATGCTTGATCTTGCATGGCGTCCGCGCGCTCACTTGGATCGTGAATCTATTGCCATTTATCTGGGAGTGGAGCGGGGAAATCCTCAGGCGGCAATCGATGCCATCCAAAGCATAGATAGCGCAATCGATCGGGTGAGGTGTTTTCCTGATAGTGGTGGCCACTATACGGACGAGCATTTAGATCACGAATACCGGACAGCGCTTGCGAATCCGTACCGCATTTTCTACCGCTACAACGCAACGACTCTCACAATTTATCGCATCATGCATCAACGTCAAAACATAGACACCTACAGCCTGGTGGAGTTCTAGGATTGTGTCCAATCACCTCAACAGTCAATGGACATCCTCTTCATATTGAACTTGCTTGCGGTAATGTGGTTTCGGGCTGCGTATGTGTTGAGCAGCTTCGCGCTATCAATTTGAACAACCCTGCCCGAGACGCGCGACACCTTGGTGGTTCGATCGATCACACAACAATGGCATCAGTGCTTGACGCCATAGGGGCAATCTTTGGGATTTAAGGGGGCATTGTAAGGCTCAAAATATATGAGTTGACGGCACGTTGCCGGTCAACGCCCTTATGAATTCGACGATCACGTTTTTTATAACGAGAGCAGTCAAGGGTTGTTTCCCTCGCTCTTATTCTAGCTGGCTTTTCGTTCTTCACCTGAAGTGTGGCAAACTAAGTCTCCGTCGTGATGCCCCAAGCTCTAGCTTGGTTAGCCATGCCGTCAAGCGATAGCAGGGCACACATGCCTTCATACAGAGTATAACGCTGGCTGAGACCGTCGCTTCCGTTGTGCTCCGTGTAGGCTACCATGGTCGGTAACGTGTTTCTGAGCCATTCGTCGCCGATCTGCTGCTGGATCTCCTCCATCGACCTGCTGTGCCATGGTGATTTCTTGCTGGCTTTCATCTTCTGGATCATAAAAGAGGGGCAGTACCCAAGTGGGTAGCACCTTGTGCCATACATCATAGGCTGCTCTCCTGGCACCATACCGAACGGGTTCCCATTGTTGATTTTCATGGAAAGCAAGGCGTCGCGGCACAGTCTGACGAGTGTTTCCTCGGGAAGGACGAAGTCCTTTGCTGGTTTTCCTCCTATGTTCCCATTCGTGTCAAAGGTTATGCCGCCCCTGATGAGCACGATGCGCATCGCGTCGGATATCGAGAATTCACTTCCTTCGCCCCATGCTTCCCGCAACAGTCTGAGGTTGTCTTCGCACCGCTTTGTGAGCTTTCTTGCGTACACACCAGCGCCTCTGCGTTTAGGTTCTTGAATGACATCTACGCTTTCGCCCTCTATCTTGATTGTCCACGGGTACTTGATGGCGTCCTTCGTTTTCTCACGGTACTTGATGTGCCTGTCGTATTCGATTTCGTCTTCACGAGTTCTCTCTTCAACGGGGATGTTCTCGAAGATCTCCTCGCTCGGATATGCTGTGGTAGACATACCGGGACTCTCAAGGCGCTGGTACTGATCCGTTGAAGCTTCGCGCATCTCCTTCAGGATTTGGTCTTGAGATTTCTTCCTTTCTTTCAGAATGATGATGTTCTCCCATGCGAACTCGTCAGCCTTCCTGAAACGTTTGACGCGATCCATTTCGGCGAAAAGAGCTTGCTTTTGTTGTTCTACCAAAGGGGGATCTATCGGGGGTTTCTCCTGCTCAATTGCTTCGTCCCAAGCTTCGATGGGTTCGTCGTCGTAGGGAACGACCTCTCCATCAAGAGCGACTTGAGTCTCGTCCGGCGATATCTCAGAAATCATCATTCTGACGATCGGATGGTTGTCCAGTTTCGTGACTGCTGGCTTGGCTGTTTCCGTGTTTTTTGAAGTGTCGGATGACTTGCCTGCAGCTTCGCGCTCGGCAGCTTCACGTTCTGCTTTTTGCTGTGCCCTTCTTGCTTCTGCAAGACGACGACGCTCTTCATTACGTTTCGCTCTAAAATCTACAACTTCCGCAGTTCTTGCTTCTCCATCATCGACGTGTCCTCTTTGTCGCGAAGCGCCTGTATATTGTTGCTGATTTCCCGAACTATCGCCTCCATTAACAACTTGATATCCAGGGTCGGTAATACCAGACGGAGAGTGAGTCTGACTTACAATAGATTGCGCTTGACCGACGGAAATGGCGTCGCTCTTATTTACTTTATTCTCCATGATCGCAAGACCCCTCCCAACTGTTGACAGATATCAAAGTCGCAACATCATTATCGTTGAAAGCATCAATCAATGCAGGCTGTTTAGCCTTTCTTGTCTCATGTTCGGCTTGCTTCTTAATCCCGCCGTAGGCTTTGCGAACGATTTCGGGCTCGTTTTCGACGACTCTCTCTAAATCGGCGATGTTTCTGAGCTCGATGCAATCGAAGTCGGCGGTGTTGGTGTTGTAGCTGTACAGCACAACTGGCTTTCCTTCGTGCAGCAATTGATACATGTTCCTCAAGCTGCCTTTACTCGTCGATTCTTTGCCGAACCGATTAATGAAAGAGCTTTGCCATATAACTAATCCGTAATCGGCGACAGCTCCCATTTTGTGATCTTTCTCAGTTTCAAGATCTCGCTGGTTTCTAACGCTTCCGTCCTTGCTTAGCTTTTTTGCTTCTCGGGGTTCTATTTTGCAGATGCTCCAATTATCGAGCTGTGTCCCGATTCGAGGTTTGTCTCGAACGGTGAAAACAGTAACGTTTGGATACCCTTTTGATTTGAGGTAGTGGGCGGCTTTCGAATCGGCTCCACGTGGAGAGTCGCCGATGACGATATCCAATTGAGCACCAATCATCTTGTCGATACGAGCGCACGCTTCTTCCGGAAAGAATGCAAGTTGTCGCGAGCCGCTAATGAATACCGTTGTCATCGGATACACCGCCTTTTACGCCGCCGTAGAGGTTTTTGCATAAAGAAAGATAGTAGATATCGTGCACTCCATTTTCTTTCAGGGCATGTATGCACGCCCGCAAAGTTGCGCCTTCTCCGTAAGTGTCGTCAATCAAGAGAACAGTTCTGCTTATGACGTCGTTTCCGTTGCATGTTATTTCTCCAGGCGCGAGTTCAGAACCCGCCGCCCGGTTCTTCGATTCTGTTGCGCTGCGCTTTCTGAGTGGGTTAGCAAAGGTAAAGCGATGTTCGGCAATGCGCTCCGCAAGTTCATGTACGGGTTGCAGCGTGCGCTTCACTGAAGATGGGACAGGTATTACAGTTATGGTATTGCAGGCTCTTGTGGGAACAAGTCGTTCGATGACGCCGCATTCGACTATTCTTACCGATATCTCTTGCACGATCTTCCTTTTGAATTGGTCATCGATGTGCTTATTGTATTTGAGGATATGGATACATTCGCCAAGAAAAGAGAAAGTGAGAGTTTGGTCGTTGAGCGCTTTTTTCCGATACGGTTGAATTGCGAATCCGTTGCTCAAGCCATTTTCAACGATGGGAAGATAGGAACGGGTTCCGCAGGATGGACAACGGCAGTCGGTGCCTAAAGCTAACATTTCGGTACCGCATTCGATGCATTTGTTGAGATTTGTAGCGACACCTTGTTTTCTTATGGCGTTCTTCTTGCTGGAGGTTTCGGACTGGTAGGCAGCGAGCGAAATAGGTGGTTCCTTTACGGTAATAAAGCCACTTCTTTTCTTTGAAGAGCCATGCAAGGTGGCTGCCTTCTCTGTGTCTTGCGGCGTGCCAAGACCGGCTTCGTACAATTCTCCGAGAACGATCGTCGCACTATCCGAACCGGCTGCGGCTGCTCTGTTGAGCCAGTAAAACGCTTGTTCATAGTCTTGAGGAACGTTGTTGCCACGCAAGTGCGCTATGCCTTGTTCGAAGAGAGTTTCGGCGGTGTGCTTTTCCAAAGTGTTGTTCTGTTGAGTCAAGTCTTTTCCTATCGCAACAAAAGAAGGACAAGGCAAATAGAGTCAATAGCTCCTAGGGCTATTGCGGCGCATAGGAGAGCTTGCATTTTGCTTTGGAAAGGTCGTACAAGCTCCGATGTGTCTTCCTTGAGGGCTTCGACTTGATGTGCAAGCTTCGTCACCTCGCTTTCAAGGCTGTCGAATCGCGCGGCAGCAGTTGTCTTGCTGGTTAACAAATCGGTCTGTAGCTCGTCTCTTGTCTTTTTGCTTTCTTTTAGGCTTTTGAGCTTGAAGTCTTCGAACTGCCTTACGTGCTCATCATTGAATTGCTGAACAGTTTGTTCAAGATCAGCCTTGATTTTGTCAAGGCTCTTCGAGATAGAGACACGTTGTTTATCAGCGGTTATTTTTGTCTCTTCAAGTATGTGTGTTGATGTGTCAATTTGGGCTGCAAGTTTTTCTACAAGTGGATCGAGCGCCTCGATGGCTTCACAGACGCTGTCTGCGACTCTGTTGCCTGTTGCTGTTGCCTCTTTGAGCTCGGTTGTCGACCGAGAAATGAGGTCATGCACATCTTCTGCATCCTCGTTCAGTGATGTGATTGCGTAATTCAGTTTCTCTATGTTCGCTACGTTTTTTGACGTCATGAGTTTCTCTTCCTTCCCCACGTTGCTTTGAGCTTATTGCTTGCTTCGGTCACAAGATGATTGAGCGTGACGGTATCGCCCAGTCGCTCGTATGTGCGCAGTGCTTGTTCCGGTGAATGGTTCACCACGGCTGCGCCAAAAGCATCCCTTGCTCTACCATTGGCGCTTTCCATGAGACTGAGTGTTTTGTCGAACAATTCGTTAGCGTCAAGGCTGTCGTATTCGACAATTTCTGACGAAATGAAGCTGAACTGATCGTCAATGTCGGATTCGGAGAACGTGCCGGATAGTAGTTTTGCGAGCATGGTTGACCATTCGAGACCGATGTTGGCGTGATAGCTTTCACGGTAACGGTCGCACAAGGCGGCTATCTCCTCAATTTCCTTCGTGTCTTTTACCACGTCCTTTTGAATGTTGGGGTCATCGGTAAGCCGGTAGGTCATGAAGAGTCTGACCCAGCTGTCCGCATCGTTTGCTTCTCGGACGATGACGTCCAGTTGGTCGTTGTTTTCGGTGTCAAGGCGGAAATAGCTGTTGATGTAGGAGCGTATTTCTTGCTCGCTGCGGTCTGATTCGCAGAGATCGAGCATATTTCCGATTGATCGCCTTCGGCTGAACACGATATTGTCGTTCGTCCATAGAAGGAGAACGTCAATCAAGCCCAAGAGCTTGTTGCCCTGGGGGGCTTTCTCGTATGCTTCGAGATAGGTTTTATGAGTTGGAAGGGGATTGTCGAACGAAAACGTAGGGTTATGCCTTCGTATATAGGACTCGAGTGATGACTTGACGAGCGCCTCGCTGTTGCTGTCGATCCTGCGCACCTCAACATCGTAGGTTTTCGTTCGATAATCGACAGTCCAGTCGGTCACGATACCAAGAATTGCAAGCTTATAGAGTGCGTCTTGGGTTTCAATGTGTAACTCTGCTTTTGAGGGGCCTTTCTGGCGCTTCATTCGGCCGATAACCTGGGGCCAAACGAGTTTTCTCACGAGGTCGAACGGGATAATGGCATGTCCGTTATCTGCCCTCCTACGGGCGAGTTCTTTAAATGTTTCGGCTATTGCTGAACGCTCTAGGTCAGCGTCCTCGTGGCTTCCGCTCCAAAGGAAAAATAGGCCCTTCGCGGTTTTTAGTGGGTAGCACAGGGTGTCAGCTGTGGGAAGTGTAGTTACAAGCGGGGCCAAGCGGTATCATTTAGCATGTAAGCGGAAACATACGGAGGTGCCAAAATGAACCCAC
>NZ_JAAKEA010000026.1:0-29154 GCF_011038935.1 Adlercreutzia sp. ZJ138
TGCCACCATCCATGTCATAAGGGAAGGCAAGAAACAACCCATCATCTTCAAAGACTTCAAACTCGTATACGTAAAGCATCTCTATGCTCCTTTCATATCGCTGTGAGGGGCTATTTGAGACCTGCTTACTTCTTCATTTCATCGAAGAGCTTATTGCTGATTTCCTTGTGTCTTCCGAGCGTTGTCCATCTTCCATCTGGGTGAACCAGTTTGTCGTGGTTGGTGCCGCCCTCATTGATGAACCCATGCTCTTTAAAGAACAGCTCAACCTGCCTTCTTTTGACCACCTGTTTTCCTCTCATTACATACGTATATTCTAAACATTTATTTATAATTTATCAAGCTCGCACTAAGCTAATAATTAGCAGTATCGCTTTCTTGGGGCGTCAGAATGTCACTGCTCCAAAACGCCTGTCCGGTAGATACTGGCAGATTGCGCAGTTTGATTACCAGTCAGAATGTCACTGCTCCAAAACTTCTTTTGCGACGCAAATCGCTTTCGCTCAGTTTGAGTACCAGTCAGAATGTCACTGCTCCAAAACATTGCCCTTCGTAGTATCCAAAATGGGGAGGTTTGAGTACCAGTCAGAATGTCACTGCTCCAAAACCTTCGAGCTTGTCGCAGTTTTTGAAGAACTGTTTGAGTACCAGTCAGAATGTCACTGCTCCAAAACGCTGAATGTGGAGTGCCTAAGACGGAGGGAGTTTGAGTACCAGTCAGAATGTCACTGCTCCAAAACAGAAGCCGCAAGCGTCCGTAAAAGCGAATTGTTTGAGTACCAGTCAGAATGTCACTGCTCCAAAACATGTTTGCCATCAGAATAAGCCATGAAACAGTTTGAGTACCAGTCAGAATGTCACTGCTCCAAAACAGGCGGTACGGCAATACAGATCAACTCACTGTTTGAGTACCAGTCAGAATGTCACTGCTCCAAAACCGATAGTCCCACCCTTCGAGCTTGCATATGGTTTGAGTACCAGTCAGAATGTCACTGCTCCAAAACATCGGTTTCAACCCTGTATCTTTTTGTACAGTTTGAGTACCAGTCAGAATGTCACTGCTCCAAAACAGTGCCTGATTTTCGTCACGCAACGCCTGGGTTTGAGTACCAGTCAGAATGTCACTGCTCCAAAACGTACATGCGTGAGAGCTTCGGCATGGAAGAGTTTGAGTACCAGTCAGAATGTCACTGCTCCAAAACTTTCTTAGGAATAGTTATCTCTTCGTGCTTGTTTGAGTACCAGTCAGAATGTCACTGCTCCAAAACTGCTGTATCGGGCAACCTTGGCAAGGCGGCGTTTGAGTACCAGTCAGAATGTCACTGCTCCAAAACTGCAATACATAATATCGCCTTCAAACAGCAGTTTGAGTACCAGTCAGAATGTCACTGCTCCAAAACTGATAAGTTTTGGTCAGGTAAAGCAGATCAGTTTGAGTACCAGTCAGAATGTCACTGCTCCAAAACCTTGAGTTATACACAATATGGCGGAAAAGTGGTTTGAGTACCAGTCAGAATGTCACTGCTCCAAAACCTGCGGTACGTGGTGTAGCCGTCTTCTTCGGTTTGAGTACCAGTCAGAATGTCACTGCTCCAAAACGGAACGTATACCGATAACCTCGTTGAGTCGGTTTGAGTACCAGTCAGAATGTCACTGCTCCAAAACAGAGGGCCATATCAGAGGCACAGACACAGGGTTTGAGTACCAGTCAGAATGTCACTGCTCCAAAACTAGCATGCTTAGCGATAGGAGAATCCGGCAGTTTGAGTACCAGTCAGAATGTCACTGCTCCAAAACCGTTGAAGCAAATCCTTCCCTGCGTAGAAGGCGTACGATCTGACTGTCCGATCAGCAAAGTCTCAAGAAATCGCTGATCAATAAGCAGTTTTCTTTCTTTGCAGTATACCGAACAAGAAGAACCTCCCTCTAATACCAGCACCTTAATTCCAAGAAAAAGCACGTGTTCATAGAAGGATTCGAGCTCATTCTCGGCCAAAAAGGTATGCAAATTGATGAAAAGAAGTACCCCGTCAAAACCCATATCAGCTACATACTCAACAAAGCACATAAGATTATCAAAGAGCGAAGCATTCTCAGGCACCTCAATATTGAAGTTAAACGCCTTAAGAAATGTGGGCAGATCCCATTCTACCTCGAAAGCGTAGTCACCTTGCATTTGAAACCCCAGCTTAGATATCACCATTCTAAGCTGAGATCCCAGCTCTTCTATTCGTCCCCTCAGCTCATCATCCTCATGTGCGAACCCAACCGTTTTTGCATACAAACTGCTAAATAGCTTCTTATGCTTCCACGGTAATGCAAAGGGATTGACTACGGGCAAGAACGTCGCGCCAGCACTCACTGCCTCACCTTCGTCATCCCACACCGTATAAGGCTCTATCGAGTCCTCTCCTTTTCCCGATAAAACAGATTGGCAAATTCGCGCAAACAACGCTGGAGATTCTATTTGCAAAACAGAAACATACTGGGAATCAATCTCGACCGCATGCTCTATCCCTGCAAAGCAAACTTTCATAGCACTAAAAGCTCTTCTGTGGTATCCACTTCGTCATAAGCCCCGCGGTCCCCTGTTATGTAGACCATGGTGGCAAATTGCTTCTCGGTAACTTGCAGCACCTGAACCAAGCCTTCAGGCGGCCTGTTCTTTCGCAAGCGCGCAATCGCGCTGTTTGCCGCATTGTCGTTTACCACCAGTTTCGCATACACCGACTCTTGAATCATCAAGTAGCCCTCCTTGATCAGGTGTTTACGAAAGAGTCGGTATTGTTTACGCTGTCGTGCCGTTTCGACGGGAAGGTCAAAGAACACAAGTAGCCTCATATAGCGAACTCTCCCTTTCTTCTGATCGCCTTGTGCAGTACTCATATAAGAGCAAACTCATCTATATCATCTACCGCAATACGTTTATTGAGCGCATTGATGCATTGTTGAACATATTGAGAGATAACCGATGCCAAACGATACGATCCACCGCGATACGACGCCTCTTTGTTTGCAAGGTCGGCAAGCTGTCTGCGCATGACAGCATCAAATTCTCCCGCAAGGCAATCCACCACCAATCTGTCCACAGCGGGGCGAAAAGGTTCCATCAGATCACACGTGAGATTGAACTGGTTGTATTCATTTCTATGGCAGATCCCCACCTGCGTGATACATCCACGAGAGGTCACCTCCCGGTTAACCATGGAAAGCAAGATGGCATACCCGTAGTTCAACGCCGCATTAGTTGGTGTATTTGTCTCACGAGAGAAATCTGGTCCAAACAAAGCCGCAAAGTATAACCGGGCCGCCTGAGCCTCCCTGTTCGTCACGTCCCCCGAACGAACTTCTGGAATAATCCCATACAGCGTCTTTGCCTCACGGTCATAGTCGCGTTCTTCCAAAAAACGAGCTTGCTCCCGAATCTTGTCGCGCACAACCTTCTGCCACACACGTTTTTTAATGGGCTCACCCCACTCCATCTGCTCTGCAATGCGCTTACTGGTGTTATGCGCTCCATAGAGAGGCAAATACTGTCCCACTGGGTTGCATTTCTCATCGCTCACCAGCAAAGAAATCTTGCTCTGCGCCAGTTCTGCCATGAGATATGCACTGATATAAACTTGCCTGGTCTGCAATATAATGGTTGAGATTTCAGACAAATGCACCTTTGCGGTGCCATCCTCTTTGCGCACCACTAAGTAACCGCTTTTGTATGACAAACGACAAGGACTTTCTATAAATACGGTTCTAAAGGCCAATATGCATCCGCCTTTCGAACATACCCGTGACAGACCGGTCGATAAAGGTGATACCACTTCCTTTTGTCAGAATGTTGCTGTAGGTAGGCTGTATGCACCCTGCAAATTTGGAACCACCAGCGCACTCCAGATCCACCATATTACGCGCTCCACTGGCTGCTTCGGCAAGCGCTCGCAAGACAACCCCCTGTGATTCCGCCCCTAATTCAGAAAACACCTTCTCAAGTCGCTCAATTTGGAGCAACTGCGAAAGCTTCGGCGAATATCGCTTCAATGAGTTAACAATTGTCAGAAATACCCGCTCCCTTTCCGCACTTGTAGTCGGTTTTCCTTTAACGAGTCGCTTCATTGTCCACGTATCTTCGCGATCAAAAGCAACCGCAACAGCATTTCTTGCTTCCTTCTGCCCTGTCAAATAGAAACGATTTCCGCCAAACTCCATCAGCTGCCGTTTGTATATTATTGCTCGAACGATTTCAACGAACTCAAGTCCCTTTTCCTGTGCAAGACCTCGGGCGTATTCAGCCAAGGCATCGCTGCAAGAAGCAATGCTCGATGCCACAGCGACCGGAACCTGCGCAAATTCCAGTACGAATGCGCCTTTTTTATTCCTAGCTTTATAAATGAAAAAGTATGCAAACTCAGTTCCCGAATATCCACCGTACTTCATGGGGTCAAGCCCCTTTTTCAGCGAAATACCTGGGGCTTTCTTCCCTCCACGCGGAGAGTAGATGGTCGCTGTCCAGAACGCTCCGCTTGTCTCTTCGGGCATCCTTGAAATGAAACATTGGCGGCAATCAAAATAACGCTTAAGGCGTTCCAGCTCTTTATTTGGAGCCCAGTCATCTATGACAATCTCGCCTGTCTCCGTGTCATACCCTGGACGCATAAAACTCTTGATCAAAAACGACGAATCACCAGGCAGATGCCCCCGACGTGCCTCGTTTGCTTCCCTTTTCACAAAGGCTCTTAGCATTTTCGCGTATCGAATTGGATTCTCGTACACATCGTTATGACGCTTCAAGATAAAGCGTCCGATTTCTGCCGCCAGCAATGCATCGTGAGCATGATGGAAATCATTCGCCTCACGACACTTCGGGAAAAGCGGTGGGATGCCATCTTTTTCTCGTTTGTGCTTACCAGGAAATTCGCGCAGCTCATGAGACAGAGCCGCTTTGATCGGCACAATGCTCACCTCTGGATACTGCGCATCCAAAAGCATTTGCACTGTCTTTACAACTTGATGCGTTTCTACCAGCTGGCGCGCAACAAAACCCTTCATCTGCCTTTCAGAAATACCTGAGCGCATAAGGTTGTTGTATTTCTTGTCTCCAATGAGCTTTGCGTCGTGAAGAGCCCTCCAATACGGTGCCATCTTCCTGCGAACGCCCTGGTCAATCAGCATCTGATCAGACTTTGCTTCATTTTCAGAGGCCAACACCAGAGCTTTGTTCTCGAAACTATCATCTTTGATATATGACTGGGGAATGATATGGTCAACATGATAGTCGCCTGAAGAAAGCCGCTCGATTTTGATAGGCGTACCCGAATACAACGACTTGCCACCTTGCATGAAATACAACGTCAAGCGCTCATTCAGATCGACGTTCCCCTTTGCGTGTTCAGCCAGCTCTTTCGATACTTCGCTATCCCAAAAACCAGACGCATTTTCCTTCAGCTTTGTCATGGCGTCCTTCAACGCATCGTAGCGCCTTTTTGTGCGTTGCCCCCGTTTTTTAGCATCTTCCCCACGCGCAACCTCAACAAAGATATTGGCAGGCGCATGTCCCGCTATATCAACAATCTCTTTAACAATGAGCAATGCCTGGCTGATACTACGACGCAACGCCGGTGATCCGGGAAGATCTTCCAAATTCAATCCCGCACCCAAAAGATGCTCTTTATTCCAATCATCAATTACCTTGGTAAACTCCAGATTGTCATCATGCAAGACTTCCATAAGAACCATGGCGTTCCCATGCGACTTACCCGTGTAATTTGGATTCCCCTCACGTAGCACATCCATAATTGAGCGTTCACCGTCATCCGTGGAGACCTTTATCTCACACAACAGCTTTTTCGACAGCTTTCCCCAGCCCGTAAATCGCTTACGAACGATTTTGTCGATTTTCTCACTTGTTAAACGCTCGCCATACTTTGTCTTGAGCTTATCGCGAAATATGCCGCGATCTTCGAAGAGAGTGCTCCACAGAATGATTTCTTCAACCATATCGTAATCTGAGCCCGTGATATCCTCAACACCAAGAACATCCTTGAAGAAGTGATACGACGTCAACTTTGACTCAAAGCCGCTTTCGCCTTGCCCACCCGACACATGCACATGACTATGACAGCGCGGGCTCTGCGCCATCCAATCAGATACTTTTTTGTAAGTTATTTTGCCCTTGCGCTGTTTGAACAGCTCTTCCATCATGTCAGTGCGATCAGCATAATCGAAGCGATGCTTCTTGTCTCCATCTTGTGTAAATCGTGCCCCGTTGAGCTCGTTAAGCACGCAAAACTCTTCATAAAGCAGCGAGCTTTTAGGAAGAACCGGTTCACCCTGCAAATACGTACACGTGCCCGTCATGCGACGGATAAATGCCTCGGCACTGGCATCCTTGTCAATAATGTCTTCCCAGTTCCAAGGATAGATCTTCGTATCCTCCATACCAGGCTTGCGAATTGACCACGCAAAGCGCGGATCTCCGTCGGGCTTGTCGCCTGCTCTGCGCGCGCCCTTTTGCGTAAGTGGCCCCACGTAATAGGGGATGCGAAACTCAACAAGCGATTCCAGCTCTTTTTCATGTTCAGCCAAAAACGGATAGAACCGCGACTGGTTTTGAATAATGGCGTGCATTTCTTCAAGATGCAATTGGAAAGGGATGGCTCCATTATCGCTCGTTTTAAGACGGCGCAGAAAGCGCTCATTCTCAAAGTCTTCTATCATGCGAAGATAGCGCCCGTCTGCTTCTGCGGCCGTACCCTTAAAAAGACCTTGTGTCTCTTTTTTGAATTCATCATATGAAGTCATACCATGCACTTCGTTGTACTTCGTATAACCCTTGGCCTTTGCCTTGTCATACATATATTTCTGTGGATGCATCTCAGTAGCCGGATAAAATGAACCGCGGAAGAAAGCATCGAACTTCTCAGGCGCATAATCCTTCACCAGGGCTTTGAGCATCTTGAGCTGGTCTTTATACCTGTTGTATTCGGCTACTTTGTTCTGAGAAAGCGATCCTCCAGGATTAGCTGAAAGTAACCCCTGTAGAACATAAGAAGAGTAGACCGCTCTCATAGAGTCAAAGAACAGGCGAGCTTCTTCGGGGCAGATTGCTTCGAAATCCTCTACCTCATCATCTTTGGAAAGGCTTATCTTGGTCTTTTTGTCCTCGGGCGCTTCTTCGCCGATAAAGAACACGTGAGCAAGTTCCGCACTTACACCCACAATAGCTCCAGCCAGAGCCTTTGCCATGTTCTTTGCCGCCTTCGCATTAAACCCAGCAAGCGCATCTTCGTCTGCATCGCTCAGTGCCGCAATTCCAAGAAGCGGAACGATGCGTTCTTTGATAGCTGTGCGTGACTGCTGTGTATTACCCAAAGCCTCGGCTATCGCCTCTGCATTATCCTGAGCGGTGCAGCTAATGCCTTTTTCATCACACCATTCACTTAGCTTAAGGCACAAATCTTGTACTGAAGCATCCATGTCTGCATGTTTGGAAGAAAGCTCCTTATTGCCCTGCTGAAGGAAGTTCCCGCGATGCTTGACAATGTTATGCAAAGCCAGATAGATAAGCCTGATATCTGCCTTTTCGTCCGTTTCCATCAGATATGCACGCAGGTGATATATCGTAGGAAACGCTTTGTAATAGTCTTTTTCAGAAAAATCAGAATCGTTAAAAAGGGGCCAAGTATAACTTACGTGACCTTCTTCGCGATCTTCTGACAACAAGCGCGATTGCCCGAGGCGCACAAAGAATTCTGGATCGATTCGGTTCATCTCTTCTAAGAAAAACTCTTGTAGCAAATCAAGACGCCACCGCCTTCGCACATAACGACGCCGCTGGCCACGCGGAACACGCGCCGCTGAAGCCGGTTCAGCATTAGGAAACAAACGACTACCCCATGTAGGCTTGCCCTTGAAATGGCACAGATTGCCCTCGGCATCAGTAACCGCCCACCCCACGGAGCCTGTTCCGATATCGAGGCCTATGCTGTATTCGTCAACATTTCTCAGGTTCATGCTTCCCATTTCCTTTCCTGCGTGCTAAAGTGGCAACGTCTTGATACCAGTCAGGACGTTACTGCGAGTCAAAATACGGCTTAGCCAAAAATGCCTTTCTCGAAGGCGCCACGTAGGTGGCATATTCTGACTCACGAAGAACCCTTTCGAGGGTTCTTTTCTTTTCTTAACCTACGCTCTGTATATGACGTTTTTACCATACTTTCGTAGATTATTTGTCCCATACAAGGGAAATGTCCAACGAGCTGTATCGGCAGTGGAAGGAATACGATAATTAGGCAAGCTTAGGCTGACTTCAATATACGTTAACGAGTAGGTGGTGTGATATGAAGGAATACGACGAGGTTATCGTACCCGATGGACGGATTGGCCACATCATCGAGCTTTTCGATAACGGCGACTGCTACGTTGAGTTTAGAACACCAGATGGACCCGATGCATACGAAGACGAGTTTTTCAAAGCGAACCAGGTGAAACTTGCTGATATTTATGTCCGTGATTAACAGTAATGTGTCAGTAGGGCGGACGTACACCGTCAAAGCAGGCGATACGCTTTCTAGCATTGCTGCCAGGTGTGGTACTACTTACTTAAGCATTGCGGCAAAGAACGGCATTGCTGACCCGAACAGAATCTATCCAGGGCAAAGGCTTGTAGTCTAGCGACAATTTGGGGCACCATGGAATCGGTGCCCCAAATTCGTGCGTTAGAGAGCGATTACGATAGTTGTCTATCTGATCTTTTGCATATCGTCGGCAACAAGTGTTTTCAGATACTCGGTGACGTTTTCTTGCGATTTCAGCCAATCGTACATGGCTTCATCTTCGGCATTCGGATAGAACCGTAGTACAAGCTGCTTGACGCTCTTTTTCCTGTAGGTGTTCTCTGCCTTTCTCTGTGCATCTGTTTTCATATCTAGAGCGATGGTATGATGGGCGGTGAAGTGGTGCCGCCCGCTTTTGCAAGCGGCACCTTCTGGCTACCGGGTGGCTTTCCGGTTATTCTTGCGCCGCCATACGCTTAATCGAATAACCCAGTCACCCAGAGCCAGCTCCACGCTAACCCTTTTCATCGCTTCACCCCCTTTCGTTTCCTGACACTTGTTATTATATGGTATACCATATAATAATGCAAGAGATATTTTGAAAAAAGTAGCTTAATAATCTGTGGTGGCGTCCTTCGGAATGCCCCGCTCTTTGTGCGTTTTACGTGCCGAAGGTTGTAAGCTTTTCATATCCTAACTATATCCTAAGTCGACGCTATTAGCGTGTTTCTCGTAACTCTCGCATATGTAGAGCCAGTTCACGGGCTTGTAAAAAACATATGATGCAGTTAGAGTTCATCCACTTTTAACCAGTGTTCCCTCAGACATTTAACGTCGCGGTCATGCTTTGTGGGGTGCGAGTGGGGTAGTATATGCGGGATCGCTCGCAGGGCGCTTGCGCGTGAACTGTTTGCGCAAGCGACCGAACTCGCATGATGAAGGAGAATCGCATGGCTAACGTCAACGAAAACTATCAGAAGCTCCCGGGAAGCTATCTGTTCTCGGAGATCGTGCGTCGCACCGCCGCCTACGCCGAAGCGCATCCCGACGCACAGCTCATTAAGATGGGCATCGGTGACGTCACACGCCCGCTCGTGCCGGCCGTGGTTGCGGCCATGCATGCCGCAGTGGACGACCTTGCCCGCGCCGAGACGTTTCATGGGTACGGTCCCGAGCAGGGTTACGACTTCTTACGTGAAGCTATCGCCAAACACGACTTCGCAGCGCGCGGCGTTGACATTGCCGTTGACGAGATATTCGTGTCCGATGGCGCGAAATCTGACTGTGGCAACATCGGCGACATCTTCGACATAAACAACAAGATAGCCGTGTGTGATCCGGTGTATCCCGTGTACGTTGACACGAACGCCATGGCGGGCCGCGCCGGCGACTATGACGAGGCCGTGCAGGGTTGGACGAACATCTACTATATGCCCACCACTGCCGAAAACAGCTTCTCGCCGGCATTGCCCGAGGTGCCGGTGGACATCATCTACCTGTGTAGCCCCAACAATCCCACGGGCACAGTGCTCAATTACGAGCAGCTGAAGGCGTGGGTCGACTACGCGAACGAAAACGGCTCAGTCATCATGTTTGATGCGGCGTATGAGCGCTTTATCGTGGAAGAGGGTGTGCCACACTCCATCTTCGAGGTCGAGGGTGCGAAAACCTGCGCCATCGAGTTCCGTTCGTTTTCCAAAACCGCTGGCTTTACGGGCGCGCGCTGCGGCTACACCGTGGTTCCCAAGCAGCTCGTGCGCAACGGGCAAAGCTTGAACGCCATGTGGAATCGCCGTCAGTGCACGAAGTTCAACGGCGCGTCGTATGTAATCCAGCGCGGTGCGGCGGCAGTGTATACCGAGGAAGGCGCGCGTCAGGTTGAGGAAACGCTTGACTACTACCGTGAAAATGCCCGAGTTATCAAGCAGGGGCTCGAAGCTGCTGGCTTTACCGTGTTCGGTGCGGTGAACAGCCCGTATGTGTGGTGTAAGACCCCTGATGGTGTTGGATCATGGGAATTCTTCGATCGGTTGCTTGTCGACTGCAACGTGGTCACCACTCCGGGCGCTGGCTTTGGTCCGTCGGGTGAGGGCTACGTGCGTTTGACCGCATTCGGCGATGCTGAAGCCACGAAGGAGGCCATGGCCCGCATCGGGCGCATGATGGCGTAAGGTCAGGTTGTTCGCGTTCGTTTCCTGAACGTTTTTTCGCATGGGCCATATTTTTTTCAACCTGTGCCCTCGGATAGTTTTGTGCAGTTTTAGAATATGCCGCGTGAGTGCTCCTGGCAGGAAAGCGGTCCTGTCAAGGAGGAAGGTAATGAAAGGCAAGATGATGAGCAAGCAAACCGAGATTTTGCACATGCCTCATGACGAGCTGGAGAAGGTTCAGCTCGAGGGGCTCAAGAAAACCGTCGTGAATGTCTACGAGAACATCCCCTTCTACAAGGAGAGCTTTGACGCTGCGGGGTTTGATCCGTACGCTGTCGAAACGCTGGATGACTTGAAGAAGGCCCCCTTCGTCACCAAGCAAGACCTTCGTGATGCGTATCCTTATGGCATGCTGGCGGTGCCGCTTTCTGATGTGCGCGAAATCCATATGTCTTCGGGCACGATGGGTGTTGCCACGGTTGGCGCTTACACCGAGCACGACCTGGAGGTTTGGGGCGACTGCTTCGCCCGCGGCATCGAGTACGCCGATGGCGACGAGAACGACGTGTGTCACGTATGCTACGGCTACGGCCTGTTCACAGGTGGTCTTGGCGCACACTACGGCGGCTTGTCTGCTGGCTGCACCACTATCCCCATGTCGGCTGGCAATACTGAGCGTCAGATCCGCGTGCTCAAGACCATGGGTTCGTCCATCATTTGCTGCACGCCGTCGTATGCCATGCATATCGCCGACACTGCTATCGAGATGGGTATCGATCCGAAGACCGAGTTCTCGCTGCGCGCCGGCATCCACGGTGCTGAGCCGTTCTCTGACAACTTCCGCCGCGATCTGGAAGAGAAGCTGAACTACAAGGTGCTCGATGTGTACGGCCTGACCGAAACGATGGGCCCGGGCGTTGCCATCGAGTGTATGGAGCAAGACGGTCTGCACTTGGCCGAGGATCACTTCATCGCTGAGATCATCGACCCGACCACCGGTGAGAACTTGCCCGACGGCGAATGGGGCGAGCTGGTGCTGACCACGGTCGACCGCGAGGCGTCGCCGGTTGTTCGCTACCGTACACGCGACATCACCCGCATCCTGCCGGGCGAATGCGCGTGCGGGCGCACTCATCGTCGTATCGACCGCTTGCGTGGCCGTACCGACGACATGCTCATCGTTCGCGGTGTGAACGTGTTCCCGAGCCAGATCGAAGATGTCATGAAGACCTTCCCCGATGTGTCGTCGTGGTACGTTATCGAGCTGACCACCGAGAACCATCTCGACGTTGTTACCCTGAAGGCCGAGCTTAATCCCGACTTCAACTTCGACAACATCGCATCCATCGACCGTCTGCAGAAGGATATCCAGGAGAAGATGAAGGCGGCGCTGTCCGTCGGCATCAGGGTGCGGCTCGTTGAGCCGAAGACCATCGCCCGCTCCGAGGGCAAGGCAAAGCGCGTCATCGACAAGAGGGAGGGGTAATCGCCATGATTCAGCAGATCACCGTTTTTCTGGAGAACAAAGAAGGCCGCCTGTCTGCTATGTGCCGAGTGCTCAGCGAGGCGGGCATCGACATGAAGGCCCTCACCATTGCAGAAACTGCCGAGTACGGCTTGGTGCGTCTGATCGCGGACGATCCCGAGGCGGCGCTTGCGGCACTGCATGCTGCCGACTATCGCGCCATCAGCACTAACGTGGTTGCGATCGCGCTTGAGAATCGCCCCGGCTCGCTTTCCGAGCTGTTGGAGAAGCTTGACGACATGGGCGTGAACATCGAGTACGGCTATTGTTTTGCCTTTAAGGGTGAGCAGGCTGTTGACGTGTTTAAGGTTGCCGACGCCGAGCAGGCTGCCGTGAAGCTGGCCGCTGCCGGGTTTAAAGTGGTGAAGGCCGCCGATCTGGCGTAAGGATGTCGAACGCTACGAGCTAATGCGACTCATGCGCTGAAGTTGTTACGATTGCGAGCGCTGCCGGTTTGCTGCCGGCAGCGCTCGCGTGCTATAGGGGACACGTTAGAACTTCGTTTTCTTGTACGCTTGCAGCGTTGATACAACGGGAGGGCTGAGCGTGCGGGCGCGGTTGCTTTAGTTGTGCTGTGCTGGTTGTTCTGCGGTGGTGTTCTTCTCTCGGAACGGCAGGTAGTCCATGAATCGCTGCAATGCGAGCGATGCGGTTCCCTCGCTTCGAAATGCCAGCACTACGTCGCGATAAACGGGCTCATCGAAGCTTTTCGACACCACATTATACGGGCAGCGCTTCATGATCATCTCAGTGAGCACGCTGATGCCAAGCCCCTTTTCGATCATGGCCATAATGGCGTAGTCGTCCCAGGTGGTGAAGTTGATACGCGGTTTGATCCCGTGCTTTTCAAGCACCTTCTTGCGCACTTCGGCGCCATTTCCCTTCTCTAGCAGCATGAGCGGCTCATCGGCCAGAGCTTGTGCGGGAAATGTTTCGGCATGTGCCAAGGGATGGTCGGGCGGCATGACTACGAGCAGCTGATCGCGCTCGAGAAACACCGTGCGAAGTTTGGCGCTCACGGGAAGCGACAAAAAGCCGCAGTCGACGGTGCCGTCCAAGATCCAGCGCTCAATGTCGGTGTAGTCGCCGATCATCACCTCGTAGTCGATGTTGGGGTAGTCGCGCTGGAATTCCTTGATAATATCGGGCAGCCACAGCGACGCGCCGCTCGAGAACGTGCCAATGCGGATAAGCCCCGACTGTAGCCCGTTAATCTCATCAACCTGCATCTGCAAGTTCTCGTACTCCTTGCAGATGCTTTTTACGTAGGGCAACACCTTTGCGCCGTCGTCAGTCAAGCGCACGCCTCCTTTTTGCCGCTTGAACAGGGGAATGCCCCATTCCGATTCCAAATCGGCAATCATGCGACTCACGGCACTTTGCGAATAGGTGAGTTTCGCCGCCGCTCCCGAGAACGACCCCGCCTCAACGGCGGCAACGAATGCGATGTATTTTTGTAGGCTCGCTTCCATCTATGCGTATCCTTCATATCAGAAATGTTAAATATTCGCTTTTAGAATTGTATCAGTCGTGGTTCAATAAGTCGCACGCATTTTTCGCGAAGGGTTTTCACGTCTTTTGAAAGGCATTTGTATGGAACGGAACACGATCGAGCTTATTATTTTCCTCATTTACCTGGCATGTATGCTGGGGGTCGGCATCTACTTCTTCATCAAAACCAGGTCGGGCGGCGACAAAGACTACTTCCTGGGCGGTCGCCAGATGGGTCCGTGGGTGACGGCGCTTTCCGCTGGGGCCTCCGACATGAGCGCGTGGGTGCTGATGGGTTTGCCTACGGCCATTTACGCTGCTGGTTTGGGGCAGGTGTGGATTCCCGTTGGCTTGGCTATCGGTTACACTATCAGCTGGCTGACCATGGCACCGCGCCTGCGTAAGTTCTCTATTGTGGCGAATGACTCTATTACCATCCCACAGTATCTGTCGAACCGCTTCTTGGCGAAATCGAAGGCGTTGCAGATCATCTGCGCTGTCATCTTCTTGGTTGCCTACACCATCTACGCGTCGTCGAGCGTGCTGGCGTGTGGCACACTGTTCCACACCGTGGTGGGCATCGATGCTGAGGTTGCCATGTATGTGGCGGCTCTTGTCATTGTGGGCTATGTGTTTTTGGGCGGTTTCAAAGCCGTGTGCTGGACCGACT
Organism: Adlercreutzia sp. ZJ138; assembly: GCF_011038935.1. Lineage (NCBI taxonomy): Bacteria > Bacillati > Actinomycetota > Coriobacteriia > Eggerthellales > Eggerthellaceae > Adlercreutzia > Adlercreutzia sp. ZJ138. The sequence goes on from NZ_JAAKEA010000026.1 coordinate 14,386, forward strand.
TCTTCCAAGGAATGCTCGTGCTGGCAGCTATGATGATCGCTCCCATCTTTGCGCTGTTCGCGCTGAATAGCGTTACCACAGCTCCGGTCGATCCGGGCTACTGGCAGCCACTGACCAGCTGGCAGGACGTGCTGTCAGGCTTGGCGTGGGGCTTGGGTTATTTCGGCATGCCACACATTATCGTGCGTTTCATGTCGCTGCGCTCTCAGAAGGAAATGCGCAAATCGGCAAAGATTGGCATTACCTGGACCGTGCTCATCGTCATTTTTGCTGCGCTCATCGGCATTGTCGGACGCATGTTTTTGGGGTATGACAGCGCCATTGAGGCCGATTCGCTCGTATTTATCGTCATGGTGCGCTCGCTGTTCCCGGCGGTTATTTCGGGCATTTTGCTGGCGGCGGTGCTGAGCGCGTCCATGAGTACGGCCGATAGTCAGCTGTTGGCGGCGGCTTCGGCGTTTTCTGCCGACGTGTACAAGCCGGTCATCCGCAAGAATAAGGCAAGCGAGAAAGAGATGCTGTGGTTGAGCCGCTTTGTGGTGCTGGCTATCGCGTTCGTTGCGGTGCTCATTGCGTCGAACCCGAACTCTGGTTCCATCATGAGCTTGGTGTCGAACGCCTGGGGTATTTTTGGCGCAGCATTCGGTCCGGCCATTTTGCTGAGCTTGTTCTGGAAGCGCTTCAACTTTGCGGGTGCAGTTGCGGGCATCGTGACGGGTGCTGTGGTCGACATTGCGTGGCTGACGTTCTTGTCGTCGACGGGGCTCTATGAGCTGTTGCCTGGCTTCCTTGCTGGTCTTGCTGTTGCTGTGGCGGTGACGCTTGCCACGAAGGAGCCGTCGCAGGAAGTGGAAGATCTGTTCGACCGCGCTTCGGCATACGAAGACTAAACGAGCAGTTTTAAACGCGCAGTTTCTCGAATGCTAAAGCCGCATCGCAAGGATGTGGCAAACATTCTCGCAAAACAGAGAAACGTCCGGAGCCGCATGGTTCCGGACGTTTCTAAATTATTGAGACGCGGTTTACAGGTGAGACAAGCGCATCGAGTCTGCGCCATCCGTGAAACGCATATTACCTGCGCGCGCTTAGCCCAGGTACAGCGCCTTTTTCACGTCGGCGTACACCTCGTCGGCGTCTTGTGCACCATCGACGGTGGTCAGCAGCATGCTGCGGCGATAGTGGTCGATAAGCGGTGCCATGGTGGTTTCGTACACGCCAAGACGGTTGCGCACGGTTGCTTCGTTGTCGTCGTCGCGCTGGTACATCTCGCCGCCACACTTCGGGCAAGCTGCGTCGGCTACCGAACCAATATAGCCGCAATCTTTGCACATGCGGCGCGAGGTGAGCCGCTCAACGATAAGGTCGTAGTTCACGTCGATGAGCAGAGCGGCATCAAGCGGCATGGCCAACTTGGCAAGCTCTTTGTCAAGAGCAACCGCCTGGGCAGGCGTGCGGGGGAAGCCATCGAGAATGAAGCCGGCCCACTTGTTCTCCAGGTTCTGCAGGCGCTCAGATACCAACCCGATGATCACGTCATCGGGCACCAGGTTACCGGCGTCCATGTAGGTTTTCGCCTTCTGGCCCAGCTCCGTGCCGGCGGCCACAGCTTCACGCAACATGTCTCCGGTGGAGATGTGCGTCATGCCGAAGTCCTCGACGAGCCTTTTGGCCTGCGTGCCTTTGCCGGCACCCGGTGCTCCCAGCAAAACGATCTTCATGATGTACCTTCTTTCGGGAAAATGAAGCCACCTGCCTTCGTGAACGGCAGCTTCTGACCATGATCATCATACCAACATCCGCACCGATTGACATCCTTGAATTGGGGTAAAGGCGGTGTAAAGACACAGGCAGGGCTGACGCTGTGTGTTGTGACGGAGCTTAAGACGGAGGCTGCCCGAAAGCTCGTTTGTTCGCAAGATTGGCAGATTTAACCAGTGTTTCCTGAGAGTCCGTAACTGCAGGCGTCTATCCTGCGGGTTCGGGGTAAGATGATACCAGTCAGAGATTCCCTCAAAAAGCGAAAGAGATTAGAAGACTCCATGGATAACTTGAACGATTTTCAACGTGCTGCTCGTAAGGTGAAAGAGGTTACGCTTCCAACGCCGCTGATAGAAAGCCCCGCTTTCGGGCGCAGTACGGGCAACCACGTGTATCTGAAACCCGAGAACATGCAGCGTACAGGGGCATATAAGGTTCGCGGAGCCTACTATAAGATTTCCACGCTCACCGACGACGAACGCGAGCGCGGGCTTATTACGGCATCGGCAGGTAATCACGCGCAGGGTGTGGCACGCGCGGCGGAACAGTACGGTGTGCGTGCGGTGGTAGTCATGCCGGAAACAACCCCGCCCATCAAGATTTCGCGTACCGAGGCGCTGGGTGCGGAAGTAGTGCTGCACGGTTCGGTGTTCGACGAAGCATTTGCCTACGCTCAACAGTTGGCGTCTGACGAGGGTCTTACGATAGTGCATCCCTTCGACGATTTAGACGTTGCCACGGGTCAAGGCTCGGTGGCGATGGAGATTTTCGACGAGCTGCCCGAAGTCGATGTCATTTTGGTGCCCATTGGGGGTGGTGGTCTCGCATCGGGTGTGGCTACGGCAGCCAAGCTCGTGAACCCAGAGGTGTGCGTTATCGGCGTGGAACCGGCGGGCGCGGCGTGTATGAAAGCGTCGCTTGATGCTGGTGAGGTAGTGTGCTTATCGCATGCGAGTACGATTGCCGACGGCACGGCGGTACTTGAACCGGGGCACAAGGTGTTCCCCTACATTCAGAAATACCTTGACGATATCATTGTGATACCCGACGAGGAACTCATCCCTGCCTTCCTTGATATGGTTGAGAATCATAAGATGGTAGTGGAGAATTCCGGTTTGCTTACGGTGGCGGCGCTATCGCACCTGCCGGCCGAAGGGAAGAATGTGGTGGCAATTCTCTCTGGCGGCAATATGGACGTAATCACAATGTCGAATGTGGTGCAGCTGGGGCTCATTGCGCGTGGGCGTATCTTCACGGTGTCTATCATGCTGCCCGACCGTCCGGGTGGTCTGGTGCAAGTGTCACGGATTGTGGCCGAGCATTCGGGCAACGTGATTCGCCTCAACCATAATCAGTTCGCCACGGTAAACCGCAATGCGGCGGTAGAACTGCGTGTGACCATCGAGGCGTTTGACGTGCGCCACAAGGAAAGCATTGTTGCAGCTTTGAAAGAGGCAGGCCTTAACGTACGTGAGGTGGAAGCGTCGCTTTAATGGGTGCTTTCTTATGTGTCCTAACTGTTGTCGTTCTTTGACGGGAAGATGACGCTTAGGAATGTCGGTGCACAGCGCGTTTTTCGGTTTGGTACGCTGCAAGCGATGCATCGATCACCGGTGTGCTGGCGTTGTGCCGCCGCCGATTCAGCGAGTAAGCGCCTCGTATGTAAGGAGCGTGAGGATATGAGAGAACAGCAGCCTTATCAGCCGCAACAACCGTCTTCGCAACAGAGTGCGAGCCATCAGGCACCGACGCACGGCACGAACCCGACACGGCCCTATCAATCACATCAGGGGTATACGGCTCCGGTCGGCCAGCAGCCGTATGCATACGGTGCCCCATACAGCCCGGTGAATGGAACCACTACAGTCAAGCGCGAGTCGAATGCTGGAAAGACCTTCCTCCTGGGATTTGCTGGTGCGGCATTGGCATGCGTACTCGGTCTCGGTGGGTTTGCCGCTTGGCAGATGTTTGGCCCATCCAACGATGGGTCGGGCTCGCCGGTGCAGCTCGGCTCGTCTGGGTCGAGTGATGTCACTGCGGCGGATGAAGATGCAACACTCGCCGAAGCGGTCGCCCAGAAAGCGCTGCCTTCCGTTGCTGCTATCGATGTGTACACGACTCAGTCTGACATGTACGGGTTTGGGGCATCCACTGGCGAGCTCGCGCAGTCCTCGTTGGGTAGCGGTGTGGTTTTGTCCGAGGATGGTTATATCCTTACGAACTACCATGTGGTCCAAGGTGCCGAAGCGCTGAAGGTTACCGTTGAGGGTGCTCAGTACGACGCCGAGGTGGTTGGTAGTGATCCCAGCTCCGACCTAGCTGTGGTGAAAGCGGCGAACGCGAGCGGCTTGCGGGCGATCGAGTTGGGCGATTCCGATAACCTGACCATCGGTGAATGGGTGATGAGCATTGGTAGCCCGTTCGGCTTGGAGCAATCGGTGGCAACCGGCATCGTGTCAGCCACCAGCCGCTCGCAGATCATGGACAGTAGTGCGCAAGATCCCTACGGCATGGGTCAGGGTTCTGGCACCACTACCATCTACGCGAACCTGATTCAGACCGACGCCGCCATTAACCCGGGCAACTCTGGTGGTGCGCTGGTTGACGCCGACGGCAAGCTTATTGGTATCAACACGCTGATCACGTCGTATTCCGGCAACTACTCCGGCGTTGGTTTCGCCATTCCGGTAAACTATGCGGTAAACATCGCACAGCAGATCATCGATGGAAAAACACCCACTCATGCACAGCTTGGCGTGTCGTTGTCGAACGTTACCGCCCAGAACGCTCAGCGTTACGGCTTGTCTGTTGAATCGGGCGCTTATATTGCTGCGGTTGCCGCTGGTTCTGGTGCCGCTGAGGCGGGTTTGCAAGAGGGCGACATCGTAACCAAGTTCGACGGTAAGGCAGTGGAGTCGGCAAGTGATTTGATGCTCGACGTTCGCTCAAAGAACCCTGGTGACACGGTAACGCTTGAGATCAATCGCGGTGGCGAAACACAGGAGGTTCAAGTGACGCTGGGTTCCGACGAGGAAACGCAACAGCAGCAACAACAGCAGCAACAGCGCCAGCAGAGCGGTGAGTCGATCTTCGACCTGCTGCGTAACCTCGACTCCAACCAGTTGCAGGATGCCGCATAAGATTGGCTGAATGAAACGAAGTGTCTGCGCTGCTTGTTTGTAGCGTATCGCGCAGACACGATCAAAGGCGGACTATAATTCGCCGAATTGAAAGGCGGTGGGAGCTTAGATGAAGCCCCCACCGCCTTTACTAGTGCTTCGGGTATGTACGGGTTGTTGTAAACACCGCATACACCCGCATTGTAAAGTCGCGCTTATGCTGAGACAACCTGCTGATACAGTGCTTCAAGACGTACAACGAATTTCGATTGGGCATAGCGCTCGAACACGTTTTCCGCAATGCGCTCTTTGCGGTTGGGCGTTGCGGCCGTACGGTCGAGCTCGTCTACAATAGTACGCGCAAGGGCAATCTCGTCATCAACATCAATAAGCGTGCCGCATTCCTGCGTAACGAACTCGGGTAAACCCCCCTGGTTCGTTGCGACAACGGGCAATCCGCACGCCATAGCTTCGAGTGCCACCAAACCGAACGGCTCGCGTCGCGACGGCATGGCGAACAAGTCAGCTGCGTTGTAGAGCCTGCGCAGGCTGTCTTGCAGCTGATGACCCAAGAAGTACGTGCGCGAAAGCCCTAAATCGACGCGCAGGCGCTCGAGCATATCACGCTCTTCGCCACTGCCAGCAAGCAAGGTGACGATGTCGGGGTGCTCACGTTCGTAGCGCGCGGCGGCATGTAGTAGCACGTCGACACCCTTGAAGTTGGTAAGCTTCCCCGCGAACAGCACGATGCGTTGCCCCTGGTAGGGCACGCCGTGTTGCGCAAGCAGTGATGTGCGGTCAATGTCTTCGCGGTAGAAAATGTCTTCGTTGTAACCGTTTAACAGCAATACCATCTTATCGGCTGCGGCGGGAATGGTCGTTACGGTGTCGTCGTAGTTGTCTTTCGAGATGGCAATGATGCTGTGGCACAGCTGCACCGTCTCGTTGGCGATCGCGTGGAAGCGCGGCCACTTGCGGTACCCCATCATGTCGGTTCCATGCGCTGTGACAATGGTGGGCACGCCGGTCTTTGCGGCCACGTTAGCAAGCAGCCACACGTGCTGGGCGTGGATGATGTCGGGCTTAAACTCGCGCACCGCTGTGTCGATGGCTGCACTGAACGCTTTCAGGTAGCGCTCGATCTGGTTGTCGTCCAGGTCATCGAATGTTGTCAGGCTGCGCGGATGCGTGGTGAAGCACGGGAAGTTGAATGGCAGTGGGTGCGTTGGTGCGCTGCCGTCATGCGTACTGCCATCGTTTATGGGATTGTCGGCAAGTGCGCGCTGCTCGTCGCCGGCGTCGAAATAAACCGGGCGCAGCGAAACCCCATCAAGGGGAGTCGGTACGCGGTTTTCTGGAAACACAATACAGACGTCATGCCCGCGTTTAGCGAGGTGCTGTGCGGTGTTCATGGTGTACGTGCCGCTTCCCGACCCTTCAAGCGGAAAATGATTAACCAGGAGAATCTTCATGGGAACCTCCAATACGCGCGCAAGCGCAAAACGACGGCGGGCGGGCGCATCATGCGCCGCATACAATGCCCTTATTGTACCGCATGCATGGCGTCGTAGTCGGTGATGGCGGCACGTACTACGGCGCTGTCGGTGGGCCAGGGGTCATCGTGTCCGGCGCGCTTCATGGTGCACTCGTGGCCCTTACCGGCTACGGCCACCACGCAGGGGCGCTCGGCGCTGAAGATAGCATGACGAATGGCCTGTTCGCGGTCGAGAATCATCTCATGTTGATGCAGTCCCTGCGCTTCAAGGTGCTCGACGATCTCGCGCGCGATGTCGGCGGGGTCTTCGGTTCCCGGGTCGTCTTCGGTGACAATTACGCGGTCAGCCAGTGCACCGGCGGCGTCCCCCATATCAGCCCGACGCTCGACGCCCTTGTTTCCTGTTGCGCCGAACAGCACGCGCAATTCGCGGTCGGGGTAGCTCTCGCGCACATTTTTAAGCAGGGCTGTTAAGCTCATGCCGTTGTGTGCGTAATCGACGATAGTAACCACGCGTCCGTCGGCGGTGGCGCACGTTTCCATGCGCCCGGGCACCGTCACGTCCGACAACCCGCGCGACATCACGTCGGCCGAAATATCCAGTGCGCTCGCGCATGCTATGGCGGAAACGGCGTTTGCTACGTTGAACATCGCCGGTGTGGGAATGTGGGCACACACGTTGCCTTGAGGCGTGCACACCTTCACTTGTACGCCGCCGTCGCATCGTGTTGCGTGGGTGAGAGCCACGTCGGCCTCGGCATGTGCACGTGCATCGCACGAATAGGTAATCACGCGCTCGCATGCGGCCCGTGCCGCATTAAGGATGGACGTGCGATAGGGTTCTTCGATATCGAGGTTCACCACGGCCGTGTGGGCCAAGTCGAAAAGCGCGAGCTTCGAAGCGAAGTAATCCTCAAACGTGGGGTGTTCGATGGGTGATATGTGGTCGATTCCTATGTTGGTGAACGCGCCTACAGCCACGGCAACGCCGCGCATACGTCCGTACTTTAGCGCTTGGCTCGACGCTTCCATCACGAATGCGGGCGCGCCTGCCGCCCGGGCGTTTGCCAAATGGCGTTGCAAGTCGAAGGGCTCGGGTGTAGTGAGCTTCGAGGATCCTTGCTCCACGCCGTCATCGAAACAGATACCAGTAAGCAGCGCCGGACGGGGTGCACCCGCCACCTTCGACGCTTCGCTTAAAATACCATGCAGGTAAAACGCACTGGTAGTTTTGCCCTTCGTGCCGGTGAACGCGCATACGGCTACATCCGCCGACGGGTGGTCCCATGCAGCGTCGGCGATGGTGCCCATGGCCGCACGCACGTCGGTCACGCGCAGTGCCACTGCACGAATGCCGTCGTAGCGGGTTTCTGACACGTAGGCGCAAGCACCAGCTTGTACGGCGGCTTCCAAATACTCGCGTTTGAATGCGGCTCCCTTACATACGAACAGCGTGTTTGCGCGCACGTCGCGCGAGTCGCACGTGGCGAACTCAACAGGCGCGTCTAGCAATGCCGCCACTTCGTCAAGCGGGGTTTCCTCGTTATCTGTGACGTCGGCCAGCACGCCGCAATTGCGCAGAAGCTCGGCGAAAAAGCCTATCGTTTTGGGCGCCTGTACAGGTTTGCTCATGCACTCATACTCGTTCATGTGGTGTGCGCCTTACGCTGCTTCGTCGATGAAGAAACGCTTGTACCACACCAGGAAGGTGAGCGCGGTGTAGATCTTACGCTGGTTTGCTGCTCGTCCCTCGTAGTGGTCGTCAAGCAGTTTCATCAGCTTGTCACAGTCGAAGAATTCCGCTGCCCATGGTGCGCAGAAGTACTCCTTCACGTAGTCGTAGTAGCGCTTCTCGCGCAGCCAGTAGCGGAAAGGCACGGGAAAACCCTTCTTGGGGCGCGTAGCCCACTCATCAGGAAGCACGCGGTTTGCGGCCATACGCAGCACCTGTTTGTTGCCCTGTTCGTTCACGCGATAGCGCGCCGGCACATGTTCGGCGAACTCCATCACGCGCTTGTCCAGAAACGGCACGCGCAGCTCGAGTGAGTGTGCCATGCACATCTTGTCGGCTTTCAGCAGAATGTCGCCGGGCAGCCACAGGTTCATGTCAAGGTACTGCTTCTTCGACAGCTCGCAGAAGCCTTGCACGCGCTCATAGATGGGTGCGGCAACTTGGAAGGCGTCGGGGCCATGTCGGTACGGTTCGGTGAGCACCTCGTCAGCCTCTTCGGCGGAGTATACGAACGCTTGGCCCACGTACCAGCGCTCGGGTACCTCGGCGCATTTCGTGAGGAAGTTGTGGCCCTTGAAGTAGGGAAGGTGCTGCACGAGCGAGCCCAGTGCGCGACGCACCCCCAGCGGCACGGTGCGCTTAAACTTCGCCATTTCGGGTGTGTCCTCGTACCATTCGTAGCCGGCGAACAGTTCATCGGCTCCTTCGCCAGAAAGTACGACCGTCACCTGCTCTGACGCCATGCGTGCCAGGAAGTACAACGGAATGCTTGACAGGTTCGATTGCGGTTCGTCCATGTGGTACTGGATGGTGGGCAGCGCCTCGAAGCATTCTTCGGCGGTTACCATTTTGCGGAAGTTCTTCACGCCCAGTTTCTCGGAAAGCTCGGCAGCGTAGTTCGTTTCGTTGAAATTTTCGTAGTCAAACCCCACGGAAAACGTGTTGTCGGGCATGAGACACGCAGTGATGTAGCTGGAATCGACGCCTCCCGACAAAAAAGACCCTACCTTCACATCGGCGATGCGGTGAGCTTGCACACTCTCGTGCACAATTGCGTCGCATTCGTCCACGTAGGCGTCGAAATCCTTCGAGTTGTCGTCGGAGAAGTCGCACTGCCAGTAGCGGCGGACGTCCATGGTGTGCGTTTTCAGGTCAAACGTGAAGCAGTGAGCGGCGGGCAGCTTGTGTACACCGGCGAAAAACGTCTCGTCGGTAGCGGGGAACTGTAGCGTCATATACGGGCGCAGTGCGCGCTTATTCACGGCTTTCTCGAAACCGGGGTGGTCGAGAAAGCCCTTGATCTCGCTGCCATACAAGAGGTCACCCGTGGCTGTTTGGTAGTAGTAGAACGGCTTGATGCCGAAAATATCGCGTGCACCGAAAAGCTTGTTCGCGCGTTTGTCGTAGATTACAAACGCGTACATGCCACGCAGGTGGTCAACTACCTGCTCGCCCCATTCCTCGTAGCCATGCAGTAGCGATTCGGTGTCGGCACCGCAGTGGAACACGTAGCCCTTTGCCTCAAGTTCGGTCCTTAGCTCGCGGAAGTTGTAAATCTCACCGTTGAAGGTGACCACCACAGAACTGTTGTCGTTGCCCATGGGCTGGGCGCCTGCTTCAGACAAATCGAGAATAGACAGGCGGCGAAAACCCATGGCCACACCCTCGTCGAAATGGGATCCACCCATGTCGGGGCCGCGATGCACAATGCGCTGCATCATGGTCTCAAGCACTGCCTCCCGGTTTTCCACCTCGCCGGTGAAGCCGACGAATCCGCACATATGACCGGTCCTTTCTTTTCGCAGACAGGCGTTTGTATTTGAGCCCGTCCGCCGTGTGTTTGACTACCTGTCGCTTACCTGTTTGCGATCCTGCGATGTGTCGCTCGCTGTCCGCCTGTTGTTTTCTGCCTGTTTGTTTGCGTTCGGAGCTCGCCCGTTCGTTTCTACTTGTAGCGCTCGCTGTGGGCGAACTTGTCGAAGTAGCGGTGCATGTGAATTTTCACGTACAGCCACCTCAGCAGGTTGCCCTTCAGGTCGGGGGCGTAGTCGAATGTCACTGACTCGTTGCCAGTTTCGGAAAGCCGCCGCGCGCGTGACACGAACGCCTTGTCTTTCACGTAGTGGAACACGATTTCGCGCGGCACGGAATGCCAGAAGTGAACGTTTTTGTTGTGGTGGCATTCGCCCAGGTCGCGCTTATACACGCGGTCTTCCACTACATAGCGGGCAATATTGTTGCCCGATCCGGTAACGTAGTAGTTCGATCTACCCTGACGCAGGTTAATTTCGAATACCTTGTAGGAACCGTCGCGCATGTCGTATTTGATATCGAAGTTCGAAAAGCCCGTAAACCCAATTTCTTCGAGCCATTCCTTAATAGGGTTTTCTAACTCGGGGTTCGCTTCGGTGATGATGGCGCATGGGTTGCCAAGTGCCGTGGCTGTGTGCTCTTCGAGCCCCACGTGGCCAAAGCACATCATTTTCACCTTACTCTTACGATCGGAATATCCGGTAAGCACGCGCATGTTGCTGTCATCGCCAGGGATCATGTCCTGCAACAGCACCTGGTCGGGGTAGCCCGCACCGTAGATGAGACCCAAGATACGCGAGGCCTCTTCGGGGGAAGCGGCGGTGTACACCTTCTTCATGCCCTCGAAGGGGTGCTCCCAGTATGTGTCGCTCATGGAAGGCTTCACGATGATGGGGTAGGGAAAGCCAATCGCCGCTTCGGTCAGCTCTTCAGGCGCAAGTTCACCCGAGGTGTAGAATGTTTTGGGGTAGGGAATTCCGTAGTGCTCGCACATTTGGTAGAAGCTGGCCTTCGACGCCAACTTGTCGCGCAGTTCGGTACCGATATACAGCGTGACACAATTCTCCCGCAGGCGATCCTGGATTTCCATGAGCATTGCTGCGTAGCCGTCGGTGCAACCCCACACCAGACAGGTGGTGTCGGCGTGCTTCCCGGCGAAGTCGTTAACGGTCTTCAACAGCACGTCAACATCGTGCAAGTTCGGTTCGTACGTGCAGTTCACGATGCGGCTGTATTTGGTATCTCCTGCGGCGAACCGGCCGAACACCTGGCTTTTGATGCCATATTCTTCGTGAATGGCGCGGGCCACCGAATAGCAGTTCATGTCGCCACCGATAAGTACAGGAATGAAGTCGGTTGCCGGCGTAGCGGGGCGTTGCGCGGACGCGGTGCGCGTCGCTGCTTCTGTGTCGGGCATGCTGATTGCTCCTTGAACGTACGAATGCGTGAGAACCGCCATTATACCAGCCAAGGGGCACGTCGCCTGCACATCTGGGCGGAGCTGACCATAACCACAAACTGCAGTGGGGCGGGGTGTCGCCAGTGTCGCACAGTGGCCTAGCGAAGGCGCTTGTGTATCGTGCAGACGAGCAATAGGTGCTGCGACTGAAATGACGCAGCACCTATTGCTACTCTTTAAAGCTCCCGATGACAATAGCCGCGATGCCGCAGCAGATGCCGCCGATGGGTAAGGGTAGCCAGAAGAGGCTGCCAATCCCAGAGTCGTAGTTCCAGGAGAAGCCTGCGTTTGCAGTCGGAATAAACAGCCAGACAAGCATGATAATGGTGGCCGCAAGCATGATGATGCCGCAAACAGTGCCAGTTAGCTTACTCTTACGCCGCGCTGCGAAAGCTCGTTTGCGCTGTTCATCGTCGCTGTACAGGTTTGCTATCTCGGCGTCAGATAATTCCTCCACCGCTTCTTTGTTGTAGCTTGCTATGTCGAGTCGCCCATGCATGATGCCGCCGTATATGAATGCCCACACGCCTGCTGCCACGAATGCAAGAAAGATAACCGTTTGTGTCGTTTCGCTGAATGCGGACATCAGCGAAGCCAGAACACCCAAGAAGATGAACGCAATTCCGAAAACGACACAGCGCGAGGTCAAGCGGTTCGTATGGCTGTGATCTTCGGGTGTGTAGAAATCTTCGACGAAGGGATGCTCCTTGACGAACCGGGTATGGTTGATGCCAGCAGGCACGAGAAGAGCCATACCGATGACAACGCCGAGAAAGACAAAGATAAGCGTGATGGCGTCGGGGTCGGAGAACGTGCTCGGTGCTGCTCCCTCGAATGCGCTGCCAATGGCCACGCCTGCGATGATAGCCGCCACGCCGGTTGCAATGGAGCGGGCGAACGACCGCATGTGCTCGTCGTACCCGCAGATGTCTTGCGGCGTGTATGTGCCGAGGCTTTCAGTTGCCGCGCAGGTCGGGTCAGGTGTTCGCGACGTTAAGTCTCCCTGCACCAGTTCATCGAGCGTACAATCAAATATCTGACAGATCTTGATGAGCTTGTCCATTTCCGGGTATGCGCGCTCGGCTTCCCATTTGGTTACCGATTGCCGGCTAACACCGAGCAGCATGGCCAGCTGTTCCTGTGTCATGTTTTTCGTTGCTCGCATATGCTGAAGATTATCGCGAAAACTCATGAGCTTCCTTTCTCTGTTTGTGTTGCGCTTGGTGATGCGACTGAAACGTGCCTGACGTTTCCTTACGTTAGGATCACGGGCGTTTTCGATCTACCAACTTCGAGCTGCTTTTTCTCGCAATTTTAAGGAAACTCATGGCGCCTTTCGGTTGCAAGTGCCTGGTCAATAGCGTGTTTCGCGACCGGCAGTGCGCACCACATCGGCAGCGTGGTGTTTCCAGCGCACGATCTTATTATTGTTCGGGTTCGACCAGTTTTTCGTACAGTGCGTACAGCTGGGGCAGTGCTCGTTTGATGCTGACGGGCTTGAAGGTGCTGCGTTCAACTAAGCATCCTGTTAGGTAACCGGTAACAAGCGGCTTGTCGGTTGCGGGGTTCATGTCGGCACGGAACACCTCTTGCTTGTAGGTGGTCTTCGTCGGAGTACTCTTCACCACGCGCGTGAGCACGAACGCTTCTTCCCCGAAGCGTAGCGGGGCACCGTATTGTATGTCGGCGTGGTAAACAGGGCACATGTATCCAGCTTGTTCGATACTCGTATAGGGGAACCCGGCATGCTCTAAGAAATCGGTGCGGGCGTCTTCGAAGTACAACAAGTAGTTGGCATGGTACACAACGCCCATCATGTCAGTTTCGGCGTAACGGACTTTGAAAGGGGTTCGAATCTGCATGAGGTGCTCCATTCTCTTTTACGTCTTGCTTATTATGTTCCTTATTTCGCCAGGCTGTTCGGGTTGTTCAGGTTGTTTTCGTTCATCTCCTTATTTTGCGCAGGGTGGTCGTGCATGGCGTTGTAGAATTCCCGTCATGGATTGCAAACATGAGCCGCACGGCGAACTACAGAATAAGCGGCGTTTCTGGCCGCTGGTTTCGAGAACGTGGAACCTGCATATGCGGGTAGCGCTCGCGCTCGTATGCGCGCTTGTGTTCTCGTTGCCACTTACGGCGTGCTCAAATGATAGTGGCTCGCAAGCGGCCTTTAACAGCGTGGAAGTTTCCGCTGCAGAAGCTGGCCCGCTGTTATCCGTCGAGGGCTTCGACATGGCCACTGTTCCCCAGTACGAAGGGGAGCTTACAGTTGAACTCAATGGAGGCGCGCCGTACTTTGACGATACGGATGCGCCTGAAGGACTCGAGGCGTTTAGTCCCTTGGACGAATTGGGGCGCTGCGACACGGCGGTGGCGGTGGTTGGCAAGGAAACCATGCCGACCGAAGAGCGGGGCAGCATTCAGGAGGTGCGCCCGAGCGGATGGCATTCGGAACAATACGATTGGGTTGATGGCGAAAGTCTCTACAACCGCAGTCATCTTATTGCATATCAGCTAACAGGGCAGAATGCCAACGAACTCAATCTCATAACGGGAACAAGAAGTATGAATTCCCAGGGAATGCTCCCGTATGAGGAATCCATTGCCGACTACGTGCGCACCACGGGAAATCATGTGCTCTATCGGGTAACGCCGGTGTTTGAAGGCGACAACTTAGTTGCCTCAGGCGTGCTCATGGAGGCGCGCTCGGTGGAAGATGACGGCTGGGGCCTAGAATTCTGTGTTTGGTGCTACAACGTGGAGCCAGGCGTTGCCATCGATTACAAAACAGGCGATAGCTGGCCTGACAATACGTCGAACTTCGCTGCGGTGAGCGCAAACGGGGAAGATGAGAACAACGAGAATGCCGCCGCTCACGGGTCGACGCAAGGCGCGCTTCAAACAGGTGCTCCAGAAGCCGTTGCTGATATTTCGCAGTGCTCTTACGTACTGAATACCTCCACGAATCGGTTCCACCTACCAAACTGTTCATCGGTGGTAGACATTAAGGAATCAAACAGAAAGGCATTCAGTGGTACACGTGAAGAGGTGGTTGCTCTCGGCTATGAACCCTGTGGTACGTGTAAGCCATAAGGCATTAATGGGGAATTGATCGGAAGCAACCATAATTCCTTCATAATTACTTATCAGTTGTGTTACAGAGGTTTTACCAGCTAACAACCTCTTTTTGAATTCAAGCGAAAGACAATACGAAAATTTTCCCCTCAAACCCCTTGACCTGTCCCCGCTAAGGGGGTAGAGTACCGCCTTGCGCTTCGGGGGAGACCTCGAAAGCAAACACAAGCCCTGATAAGACCAAAGAGAGCAGGTCTTATGCAGGTTAGGGACCTTGAGAACCGGATACTGTGAGGCAGACATTTCGAAGACGATAAAT